>CAMVMU010000026.1 GCA_947168655.1 uncultured Oscillospiraceae bacterium | reverse complement strand
CGTAGATGTGATAACCGGTGGGCTCCAGCTTCGGCAGAACGACCTCCCTGGTCTGGGTCTCAAAGGCACTGTTCTGGAACACCGCCGTGTAGCGGCCCAGGCCCTCGGCCTCGGTGGTGGGCTCGGTGACAACGGTGTAGGTGGTCTCCACCGTCTCGGTCTCCACGTGAGAGGCATCGTTCTTGCAGATGTGGGAAGCGGTCACAGTGCTGTTGTCGGCAGCCCACTCGTAGGTGGGGGCGTCCCAATCGTGGCCGATGGCAGGAACCGTCACGGTCTCGCGGCTGATCTCCTCATGGCACACGGTGCAGTAAACCACCATGTCGTAGTGGCCAGCCTCCTCGCAGGTGGCGGGAACCTCGTTCTCCTTCACCGCCTCGCCGGGGGTGTGACCCGTGGCGGGGATCTCCTCGGTCTTGGTCTGGGTCTCAAACACCGCGTTGGTAAAGGTGGCGGTGTAGGTCCGCAGGCCGGCCTCCTCGCAGGTAGCGGCGGTGGTGGTCACCGTGGCGGTCACCGTCTCGGTCTCCACGTGAGTGGGATCGGTCTTGCAGACGCGGGAAGCGGTGCATGTCCAGTCCTCGCCGACCTGAGTCCACTCATAGGTAGGCTCATCCCAATCGTGCTCGTGAGGTGGGGTTACCACAGGATCGGTGGTGTAGTAGGTGGTGTCGGAGGAGATCTCCGTTTCCTTCCACAGTTTCAGGACGTCGGCGTTGTTGGTACTGGCAGACCAGAAATAGCCGTTGGAGGTACTGAAGCCGAGGTACGGATAGCTGCCGTTGGCGGCATTCTTCATCTGCGCCAATCCGCTGGCGTTGATGGCAGGCGTCCATCTGCAGTAGGTGGTATTGATGGAGGTATAGCCCGCCAGATAGGAGCCGGATGTCATGCCGATATACGTGCCGGTGGAGGCGCTGCACACGGTGTAGTAGCTGCCGCTGGCGGCCAGCGTAAATACGTAGTCGTTGGCGACGTTGGTCAGCACGTTATCCGTCTGGACGATGCCGGAATTGGCAAGCGTGCTGCAGTTGGAAGCATCTTCGATCTGTGCGCCGTTGGAGCTGGGCGTCATACCCTTGACAACGTACACGGGGCTGGTGCTGGAGCCGGTGCCGTTGTTGGTGATGACGTAGTTGCCGGCCCAGTCGGAGGGTGCTGCGGTCAGCAGCTCATAGACGACCTCGCTCCCGCTCCCCTCTTCCGTGCGGGTGTACAGGGCGTACAGGGTGGCGTTGTCGGTGACGGTGTACTCCGCGCCGGGGGCGTAGTACACGGGCTTGTCAGTGGTCTCAGCCAACTGGGCGTCGGTCCAGCCTGTGAAGGTCCAGCCGTCTGCGTCGGGGGCGGTGGCGGGCAGAGTGATGGTATCATAGATATAGGCGGTCTGGCTGCCCTGGGCATTGCCGCAGGCCACGAAGTTCACCGTGTAGGTGGGCTTGGGGGCGAAGATGACCTTGATGGTGCAGTCGCTCTCAGGCGTGACGGTGATGATATTGCCGTTGATCACAGCGGTGGCAGTGCCCTCGGTCACCTCATAGCCGGAGACGTAGTAACCGGCGGCGGGAGAAGCGGTAATCGTGCTGCCGTTGACCGACACGGTGCCCCAGTCGGTGTTGTTGGAGATTGCCGTGATGGTATAGGGGGAGGCCAGCTTGATGCCGATATACTTCAGGCTGGAGCTGGCGCCGGAGGGGGGATTGTAGACGCCGCCCACCGGCTTGACGGTAATGGCGCCGCCGCCCTTGATGGAGCAGCTGCTGCCGGTAAAGATGACAGGAGACAGCAGATCCCAGGGATTCTGGACGTCATGGTAGGTGGAGGGATTGTAGCCGTCCTGGGCCTTAAAGCCGTAGATGCCGCCGTATTGATCCTGAGCGGCGTTGGCTGTCACGGCCACGCGGAAGTCCCTGGCCAGATCCGCGCAGCTCACCCCGGTGGCGCTGGTGATGGCCGAGGTTTCACTGGAGGAATATTTGTTGGAGATCTGCCTGTAAATCGTGTTGCCGAATCTGGTGTACAGATACTGGGCAAAGAAGGAGACCTGGGAGTACAGGGCCAGGATGTCGTCGATGTTGTTGTTCCAGGCATAGAGAGAATAGCCCTTGTGGAGGTTGGGGCAATCGCTGGCGCTGTACTCGAATTCGGAGGGAGGATCCAGCCAGTCGTTGTTGTCGGAGTAGTAATAGTTCTCCCAGGACTGGATACGGCCCACCACGGAACTGCCGGGATAGCAGATCTCCTCGGCGGCGGCGGAGAAGCACTCATTGAGCCAGGTGGCCATGCCGCTGGTGTTGGAGTAGTTGATCAGATGCTGATACTCGTGGACCATGGTGCCGTAGGTATCATCCATCCGCTTGTATTCGTTGCCGCTGGTGGTGTTCTTGTAATAGACGCCGGGGTAGGTGTCGATGTTCAGAATGGGCAGGCCGTTGTTGGAAATGTCGGGATTGTAGAAGAAGCCAGCCACATAGCCCTGGCCCGGCTGCCAGCCGTCGTTGATGTTGTAGTACAGCATGTGGAGCTTGCCGTCGCCGGAGGAGCCGTTGGTGTGGTTGCCGAAGGAGGACTGCATGAGGTCAAATTTGGAGTCGAACTCATCCGCGGCCATCTTGGCAAAGGAGCTGTCGATCTCATCCAGCGGATAGGTGTTGTTGGCTGAGGATGTGGGGGTCCAGATGTAGCAGTGCTGGCCCACATAGAGGCACTCAAACTGCACGCTTCCGCTGCCCGTGGGGGAATAGGCGGAGTAGATGGAGAAGGTCTTGGTGCTGCCGACACTGTAGGAGGCTCTGACAGGCTCCGGCTCAGGGCCGACCTCAGCCGTCTTTGCAATCTCGGCCATCAGCGGGTCCACGTCAATTTTATAGAACGGTTGATCCGGGTTCAGCGCGCGACGGCCGCCGGGATCAGCGTTGACAGTTGCGTTGACGCTGGTCTCGATCAGGCCGGTCAGGGTGCCGGTGGAGTAAGACGTGGAGGAGGACGTGGAGGGATTGTAGATCACCACGTAATCTCCCTCGTAGCCGCCGGTGGCGTCGTCATCGATGATGATGTTGCTATGGATGCCTCGAAGATCTGCCGGCTCCTGCGCAGCCTTAACGGCATATGCGGGCGCCATCGGGAAGATGAGACATAGCACAAGAAATACAGATAGAACAGGTCTGAATACTTTCATGGATAATCTCCTTTCCTGATTTCGGGATGACTGCCTTGATTTGAGCTGCTCATCAGCACGATTTAGTTTTACCACATTATCGCGCTACTGTCTATATAAAGAGGTGAATTTGGCTTGTTTTTTTAAGCTGTTTTTCACAAAACAGATGATCACCGGGATCGCTATTTGGTCAGAATACACAGAAATCAAGGAACAGATGCATCTGGAAGCGGTTTTTCTCCTCTGAGTTCCGCGCCGGATTCGGGATTGCATATCGGCAGGAAAAATGATAGGATACATACACAGAGAACGATCCGACAGGAAACGGCAACCGAACGTATAACCGAACGTATGAAGAAGGAGACGCTTATGGAAAAATTCAAGGATCTGCAATACAAAAGGCCGGATCTCAAGCAGCTGCGCAGGGATTTCGCCGCCGGGCTGGAACGGTTCCAAAAAGCCGGCAGCTTTGAGGAGGCGGATGCCGCGTTCGTCGGTTTTCAGGAGCTGACGGAATCGGTGATGACGCAGCTTTCCATCGCCCATATCCGCAACACCATGAACATGAAGGACGAATTCTACGACGGGGAGATCAAGTTCTTTAACAGCGAGACTCCCAAGCTGGCTACGCTCACCAAGAAGGCCAGCAAGGCGCTGCTGTCCAGCCCGTTCCGGGCGCAGCTGGAGGAAAAATACGGCAGCCAGATGTTCAAGGATGCCGAGGTCCAGATGAAGCTTTTCAAGCCCTCCATCATTCTGCCCTCCATCAAGGAGAACAACCTGGGCACCGAGTACTCCAAGACGGCGGCCGCCTGCTCCGTGGAGTTCATGGGGGAGAAGTGCAACTTCTACGGGCTGCTGCGCCACATGCAGTCCACCGATCGCACAGAGCGCAAGGCGGCCTTCGAGGCCTGGGCCAAGCTCTATGAGGGCGTATCGCCCCGGCTGGAGGAGCAGTACGGCAAACTGGTCAAGACCCGCTGCACCATAGCCAAACGCCTGGGCTTCAAGAGCTATATCGACTATGTCTATCTGGCCCGGGGACGGTACGACTATGACGCCAAACAGGTCGCGGACTTCCGGGAGGCGGTGCGGACATACATCACCCCGCTGTGCGAAAAGCTGTACCGGGAGCAGGCGGAGCGCATCGGCGTGGAGAAGCTGCAGTGGTACGACGAGAGCCTGGTATACCCCAACGGCAACGCCATGCCCATCGGCACGCCGGAGGAGCTGGTCGAAAAGGCCCGCCAGATGTATGAGGAGATGTCCCCCGAGACCGGCGAGTTCTTCAACTTTATGACGGAGCATGAACTGCTGGATCTGGTCACCCGGGAGAACAAGCACCTGGGCGGCTACTGCACGTCCCTGCCCGCTTTCAAGGCGCCGTTCATTTTCTCCAACTTCAACGGCACCTCCGCGGATATCGACGTGCTGACCCACGAGGCCGGTCACGCCTTCCAAAGCTATTACGCCTCCCGCAGACTGCCGCTCCAGTCGCTGACCCACTCCACCAGCGAGATCAACGAGATCCACTCCATGACCATGGAGCACTTTGCCTATCCCTACATGGAGCGCTTCTTCGGGGACAAGACGGACCTGTACCGCTACGCCCACTTTACCGACGCCATCAAAACCATCCCCTATCTGGTCTGCGTGGACGAATTCCAGCACCGGGTCTTTGAGAATCCCAAGTCAAAACCCGCCGACTGGCGCCGGTATTGGCGGGAGATCGAGCATAAGTACATGCCCTGGCGCAGCTATGACGGCAATGAGTTCCTGGAGAGCGGAGGCTTCTGGATGCAGAAACAGCACATCTTCCTCTATCCGTTCTACTACATTGACTATGCCATGGCGCAGCTGGGGGCGTTTTCCCTCTACCGCAAGCAGGTGGAAGGCGATGACGCCTGGGGCAGCTATCTGAAGCTGTGCGGCATGGGCGGCATGTACGGCTATTTTGAGACGCTGCAGCGCGCCGGTATCCCCATCCCCCTGGATCCCGAGACGGTGAAAGCCACCGCCGCGTTTGCCGAACGGCAGGCGATGGCGCTGAAAGAGAAAATCGGCTAAAAAACAGGAGCTGAGATCGTGGATCTCAGCTCCTGTTTTTATCAATACAATGCGGGAAGCGTGGCGGCGGCAATCGCCTGCCCGGTGAGACGTTTGGCCTCCCCGGGCAGATGGAGCGCAGCGCTCTGCGCAACATCCGGGTATTCCGAAGCCAGTATAGCGCGGCACTGCGCCAGGATCTGCTCACCGCCCTTGCCGGAGGTGACGCGTCCCATGAGAACCACGTGGCGGAAGGGGTACAGCTCCCGGTAAAGCGCAAGGGCGTGGGCGAGATACATGCCTACCGTGTCAAACACCGCCAGCGCACGGGGATCGCCCCGCTCTGCCAGCTCCTGAACCGCACTTAACTTCTGAGCGGGGGATAAATAGCTGTCAAGTTCGATCCGGGTCAGGTCGGCAAGACGGATCACCCCGTCCTGGGAAAGATAGCTGGCGCAGCAGCCCCGATCGGCACTCCAGGGATCCACAGGCGCGTCCGGGGAGGCATCCACCGGTACAAAGGCCAGCTCATTGAGCCAGCCGGTGACCCGGCCGCCACTGTCTACGTATCCGGCGGCCAGGCTGGTGCCCATGGCAATGCCCAGCACGTCCGTCTCGCCCAGCGCCGCAGCGCCGGCCAGAGCGGAGGCGTCACCGTCGTTGATGACGGCGCAGGGCACGGCCCCGAACATGCACGCCACGATGGATTGATAGATGGCGGGATCAAATTCGCTGCGCGGGACCTTTTCAAAGAGGACTGAGCGCATCACGCGGTCCTCTACGCAGATCCCGGCGGTGGAGACGCCAACGGCGTCCACCCGGGGCAGATGGGCGGCGGCGGAGCGCAGACCGGCCATGATGCCGTCGGCGTGGCAGGCGAGAAGACGGGCGCTCTTGGGGGACCAGGGGACCGCCTCGGCGTAAACCACCTTGCCGTCTATCATGGCGACGGCTTTCCGGTCGGAGCCGCCGGCGTCAAAGCCGATGCGGCAGCCGTCGGTGTGGCCGCCCGCCGGGCGGGGCGAATCCCACGGCTTCGGCACACGGTCCGTCCGTTCCACGGAAAAGGGCCTGCCGTAGATTCCGGCCATAAAATCCGCGTCAAAGGAGCAGATCCCTGCGGGGCTGAAAATCGCCGCCACGGCTTGGCACACGGCCCCGTCCCCGGCCAGGAGGACCCGGAAGCCGCCCCTGCTCCACAGCAGGGCCTTTACCGTTTGACGGACGAAGTACACGTCGTCATCGAATCGCTCCCGGGTGCCGTGGATCATGACGTGGCGCACCGCCACACCGTCCGGACGCTCCACAGCGACGTGGAACGGCTGACAGGCGTTGCGCAGATGGTCGCTATTGAGCCGCGCCAGCGGGATGAATCCGGCGTCCAGACAGGCCATGGCGTCAGCGCTCGGCAATGGCCTCGATCTCACACAGCACGCCGCGGGGCAGGGTCTTCACGGCCACGCAGCTGCGGGCGGGTGCGCCGGTGAAATAGGTGGCGTACACAGCGTTGAAGGCGGCAAAATCACCCATATCCGCCAGGAAGCAGGTGGTCTTGATCACCTTGTCGAAGTCGGAGCCGCCGGCGCGGAGGACGGCACCTACGTTCTTGCAGGACTGATGGGCCTGGGCGGTGATGTCCGGCCCGGCGATCTCACCGGTGGCGGGGTCGGCAGGGATCTGACCGGAGGTGAATACCATATCGCCGGAGATGAAACCCTGGGAATAGGGGCCGATGGCAGCGGGTGCCTGATCCGTACTGATTTTGATCATAATGACATTCTCCTTTTTTTGCCCGTAGGGGCAGATTTTCCCTTATAGAGTAACAGGAAAAGCGCCCGCCGTCAACTCCCCGGCAGGCGTTGAATTATCGGGTCCGGTGTGGTACACTGAAAATGAAAACAACGGGCAGGGCCCGGAGAGGAGATGACCGGCATGCGCATCGTCGTATTGGACGGCTATACGGAGAACCCCGGCGATCTGAGCTGGGAGGGGCTGGATCAGTTGGGGGAGCTGACGGTGTACGACCGCACTGCCTACGCCGAGTCGGCGCTGATTGCGGAGCGGATCGGCGGGGCGGAGATCGTGGTGACCAACAAAACGCCCATCAGCCGCGCCACGCTGGCCCGGTGCACCAACGTGAAGCTGATCGCCGTGCTGGCCACCGGCTACAACGTGGTGGACTGCGCCGCCGCCCGGGAGCGAGGCATTCCGGTGGTGAACGTGCCTGCCTACGGCACCGCCTCCGTCAGCCAGTTTTCCATTGCCCTGCTGCTGGAGATCTGCCATCATATCGGCCACCATGACGCCTCGGTCCACGCAGGGAACTGGGCCAATAATCCGGACTGGTGCTACTGGGACTATCCGCTCATCGAGCTGGCGGGCAAGACCATGGGCATCATCGGCTTCGGCCGCATCGGCCAGGCGGAGGGGCGTGTGGCGAAGGCTCTGGGCATGGAGGTGCTGGCTTTGGATCCCTACCCCAACGAAACCGGACGCGCCATTGGAGAATACGTGGACCTGGACACGCTGCTGGCCCGATCCGACGTGGTGAGCCTCCACTGCAATCTGACGAGGGAGAACACCGGCCTCATCAACCGGGAGACCATTGCCAAAATGAAGGACGGCGCCATTCTCATCAACAACGCCAGGGGCCAGCTCATCGTGGAGCAGGACGTGGCGGACGCCCTGAACAGCGGCAAGCTGGCGGCGGCCGGTCTGGACGTGGTGTACACCGAGCCAATCCGGCCGGATAACCCCCTGCTGCAGGCCAAAAACTGCATCATAACGCCCCATATCTCCTGGGCGCCGAAGGAGAGCCGCCAGCGGATCATGGATTGCACGGCGGAAAATATCCGCGCGTTCCTGGCCGGACATCCGGTCAATGTGGTGAATGGGTGAAAAAGGTCATAAAACAGGGGGGGGACGGCATCAGCCGTCCCCCCCTGTTTTATGACCTTTCGTCAGTCCCCGTTGACAATGATGAAAACGCTGGTGTCGATGGTCTGCTGCCACCGCTCGGAGTCAAGGAGCCGCTGCAGCCCCGCAGCGGTCTTCCCGGCGGTCTTCACATCCAACGCCAACGTCTCTGCCAGACGCTGGCTGCTGACTATGACCACCTGCTGAAACCCGTCCCCGGACAGCCGGAAGGCAACCTCGTCCAGATTGTCGATGGTTGCCAGGAGAATCACCCCGTACTTCAGCATGGCATTGGCGTTCCGGGCCTCCCAGAGTTCCGTCTGTACACTGTCCTTCACCGGAAACTCCAGCGTCCAGCGGTAGGGTCGCGCCGACGTCTCCAGAGAGTTGGTGAAGGTGCCCAGAGTGTCGGCTATGCCGATGACCTGAGCGGTGGCCATGTTGGCGGGCATATCCCCGATATAGTTGTGGCGTGTCTCGAAGATTCGTGCGGTCAAGGGGGAGATGGAGATGCCGTCCTCCCAGACGATCCGCCCGTTGACAACCACCTGCGTGATCTTCTGCGGGGCGGTGTAGGCGCCATTGATGCCGTCACCGCGGAGCAGACCCGGCATGGCAGTGCGTACGGTGGCGTATACCGTGCCGCCCTCCTGGCGGAAGCGTATGCCGGAGACCACGTGGAGGCTGTCAGTGATGTCGCCCGTCAGTGTCAGGCGGGTTTCATCCTCCACGGCGGCCCTGCAGGCCAGGATATCCGGCGTGGCCTTTGTGCCGATCAGAAACGTGTAAATCAGCACAAGAGCAATGGCCAGCAACGCGGTGCCCAGCATGCTCCACAGGATCACCCGGCGGTTCTTTCGCCGGTTCTTCTTTAAAAAATCGATCTCCCGAGCGTCGGTCTGGGCCATAGCCTCCGACGCGCCCATGGCCGTCCGCCGCGCAAGGCAGTCGGGGCAGCTATCCAGATGCTGACGCACCAGCTCATTGGTGATGTCGCCTGTCAGCCCGTCCACATAGGAGGGCAGCAGATCGCGGACCACCTCACAGGGAAGTTGATTCATCGCTAAGCTCCTTTCTCAGTCGCTCCTTGCCACGGTAATAGGTGACACGGGCCCAGTTCTCCGTTTTCTCCAAAATGGCGCCAATCTCCCGGAAGGAGGCACCGCCAAACAGACGCAAATACAGCACCTCCCGATAGGGCTCCGGACATCGGTGCAGCATGCGCAGCAGCTCCAGACGCTCCATGCCGGCCAGGGCGTCCTGTTCAGCCGAGGGGACAGTCTTGGCGATCTCCTCCACGTCGTCGGTGTCCGGGTGTCGGCGGCGCCAGGTAGCCAGTACCCGCTTGGCAATGGCGCAGAGCCAGGTGGGTACGGCGCAGCTGCCATCATAGCGGTCCACGCTGCGGATCGCCTGATAAAACGTCTCCTGGGTCAGTTCCTCCGCCAGATCCGGCGAGCGTGTCTGTGCCAGAAGAAATCGATATACCAACTTGGCGTAGGACTGATAGATTTCCTCCATGGACTGCATCCGTCTCACCTCCTCCGTCCGCTTCTGTCTATTGATGCGCGGAAGTCACCTTTCGTTACAGCTCGTAAAAAAATTTTTATTTCCTTCAGCGTAATGGGAACACGCCGGCCTGTCAACACCTCTTTGTTGCGCCGTGGGGACGGTTGTGGTATAGTTGCCGTATAAAAAACGCCGGGGAGGGGAGATCATGGATACCATGCGACAGGACGCCGACATCATCATCCGCCGGGCTATTGCGGCGGTGCAGCCGGACGCGGCGGTGAAAAACGCCCTGCGGCAAAAGAAATGGACCGGCCCGGTCTGGGTCGTGGCGGTGGGCAAGGCCGCCTGGCAGATGGCCCGCGCCGCCTGGGATGCGCTGGGGGATCAGATCCGGGGCGGCATCGTCATCACCAAATATCACCACGACAAAGGCCCCATCGGCTCTCTGGAGATCCGGGAGGCGGGGCACCCCATCCCCGATGAGAACTCCTTTGCCGCCACGCGCCGCGCTATGGAGCTGGTGCGCGGGCTGGGGGAGAGCGACCGGGTGCTGTTTCTGATCTCCGGCGGCGGCTCCGCGCTCTTTGAAAGCCCCCTTATCAGTGGGGCGGAGCTGGCGGATATCACGGCGCAGCTTCTCGCCGGCGGGGCGAATATTGTGGAGATCAACACCGTCCGCAAGCGGCTCTCCGCTGTCAAAGGCGGGCGGTTTGCCCGGCTCTGTGCCCCGGCACAGGTTTTTTCCGTGGTGCTGTCGGATATCGTGGGGGATCCGCTGGACATGATCGCCTCCGGCCCTGCCTGTCCGGACAGCTCCACCTGCGCCATGGCACGGGAGATCGCAAAACGGTATCATCTGCGGCTTTCCAATAAAGCCCGCAGCTGCCTGGACGTGGAGACGCCCAAGGCGCTGGACAACGTGGAGACGGTGATCACCGGCAGCGTGTCCCAGCTATGCGCCTCCGCCCAAAAAACGGCTTCGGAGCTGGGGTATGAGCCCCTGGTGCTGACGGACAGCCTCACCTGTGAGGCCCGGGAGGCGGGCGCTTTCTTGGCGTCCATGGCCCGGTACTGGAGCGGCAGAGGCAGACGTGTCGCCCTCATCGCCGGGGGCGAAACGTTGGTGCATGTGACCGGCAGCGGACTGGGCGGGCGCAATCAGGAGCTGGCGCTCTCGGCCGCCGTGGGCATGGAGGGCCTGTCGGACGCGGCTTTGTTCTCCATCGGGTCCGACGGCACCGACGGACCCACAGACGCCGCCGGCGGCTACGTGGACGGCAATACGGCGGTCCGGCTGCGTGAACTGGGCAAGCCGGCGGAGGCGTATCTGGCCGATAACGACAGTTACCATGCCCTGTCCGAGTGCGGCGGACTCATCGTCACCGGACCCACCGGCACCAACGTCAACGACCTGACGGTGGCCCTGATACAAGGCTGAGAAGAACAAAAAAAGCGGCTGCCGCGCAGGCAGCCGCTTTTTTGTTTATGTCAGCTTTTGAACATACGGGCAAAGTTAGCCAGTGGCTTGACCGCGTCGGACAGGTCCTGAATGGCTTCGTTGAGAGTGTCGAAATCCACGGCGTTCAGTTTGCCCAGCGCCTCCGTCACGGCGCCGGAGTTTTCCGCCACCACCCGGTCGGCGCTCTCCACAAAGGTGTCGATCTCCTGCAGGGACTGCTCCATGTGTTCCAGCACCGTTACCGCCCGGGGCAGCACGACCAGCAGCGTGATAAGCAGCACGGCCGTGAGCAGCACGCCCACCACGGTGTTCAGCCGGGCGTGCCCCACTTCCTTTTTCTGATAGCGGGCAATCTGCGTCAGCAGTTCCCGGCTGTCCATCTGCTCAAACGTCCTGTTATCCGCCATGTCGGTGACTCCTTTCTGCCCTTACAGATCGTAGAGGGCCGTGAATTTCTGCTCCAGATAGTCCGTGTAAACGGTGGGGTCGAACGACTCTCCGGTGGCATTTGTGAATAGCTCAGCCGGACGGTACAGATGCCCGTGACGCCAGATGTGTTCCCGGTTCCATGCGTTGATGGGTCCGAGATCGCCGCAGCGCAGGCAGCCGTCCACGTCTACCGTCTCCTTCATTTTGCGCAGGAACTGGGCGCCGTAGGCGTTGCCCAGGGCATAGGAGGGGAAATAGCCCAGATAGCCGTCGGCCCAGTGGCAATCCTGCAGGATACCGCGGCGGTGGTCGGGCACGTCGATGCCCAGATATTCCTTATAGAGCCTGTTCCACTCCGCCGGCATATCGGCCACCGCCAGTTCTCCGGCCATAGCCCGCTTCTCCAGCTCGTAGCGCACCATGATGTGCAGGCAGTAGGTCAGCTCATCGGCCTGGGTGCGGATCAGCGTGGGCTCCGCCCGGTTCACGGCGCGGTAAAAGTCCTCCGCCGTGTAGGACCGCAAATGGTCGGGGAAAATGTCCCGCAGGATGGGGAACAGATATTCACAGAAGGCATGGCTGCGGCCCAGATAGTTCTCGTAAAAACGGCTCTGGCTCTCATGGACACACATGGACACGCCTCCGTCCAGCACCGTTCCGGCCAGAGAGTCGTCGCTGCCGGTGTTGTAGAGGGCGTGGCCGCCCTCGTGGATGACGCTGAACATGGAGTAGGAGAAATCCTCCGCAAAGTAGTGGGTGGTGATGCGCTCATCGAGATGGGTGCCAAGGCTGGTGGTAAAGGGGTGCTCTGTGGTGGAAAGGCCCACGTGGTTTCGATCCAGCTGCAGAATGTCCATCAGCCGATGGGCCAGGCGCTCCTGCGGCGGCGTGGGGAAATGGCCGCGGATGGCGTCGTTGGGCAGCTGGGGCTTTTCCTGCACCCGGTGCAGCAGCGGCACGGTGTGCTGTCGCACCGTGCGGAAGAAGGCGTCGCACATCCGGCGGTCCACGCCCTCCTCGTTGTCATCCAGCCAGTAGTCGTAGGGATCCATCTCCGGAGCCACGTAGCCGGCGATCCGGCGAGACATCTCAAACCGCTTCTGCAGATAAGGGGCAAACGCGTCGAAGTCGCTGCGCTCCTTGGCCTCGCGCCACACGGCGTTGGCCTCCATGCCCAGCCGCCGGAAGGCCACGAATTCATCCAGCGGAATACGCTGCATTTTGCGCACGCCCTTGATGAGCAGTTCCACCGTCCGCTTTTCCCGGTCGGTCAGCTCGCTGCGCCGTGTGTCCAGCTCCTCCAGCAGGGCAACCGTCTCCGGCCGGGTGTTCAGGCGGTAGAGCTCCTCTGTGAGCACCGCCGTGGTGCGCCCCCGGTTGGCCGCCGTGCCGCGGGGCGCGGCGGTTGCGCCGTCGTAAAACAGCAGGCCCAGGGCGTGCTGATACGCCGTTCTGGCTTTTTGCAGCTCCTCCAGCGATCGTCTGGCGTTTTCCAAAGTCATACAGGGTCCCTCCCGTGTTGTGGTATGCCCCGATTATACCAGTGCGGCATGGACTTGACAAGGCAAAAACGTGTTGTATCCCGGGCGGTTTTGGTATAGAATAAGCGCCAGATAAACGAAGGAGGATTGACCGTGACAAAATGGAATAAGATCCAGGGCCCCATCCACGGCTTTGTGGTGCGCCGTCGCCGCGACCTGCCGGAGATCCACGCCCGGATGGTGGAGATGGAATATGTGAAGAACGGCGCAAAGCTTGTGTGGCTGGACCGTGACGACGAGAATATGAGCTTCGCCATCACTTTCAAGACGATCCCCACCGACGATACGGGCGTATTCCATATTCTGGAGCACTCTGTGCTCAACGGCTCGGACCGCTATCCGGTGAAGGAGCCCTTTGTTAACCTGCTGCAATCATCCCTGCAGACGTTTTTGAACGCCATGACCTTCCCGGACAAGACCATGTACCCCGTGGCCAGCCGGAACAAAAAGGACTTCCACAACCTGGTCAGCGTCTACATGGACGCGGTGCTGCACCCGTTGATCTACCACCGCCCGGAGACATTCCGCCAGGAGGGCTGGCACTACGAATGGGACGGCAGCGGCAAGCTGATCTGCAACGGCGTGGTGTATAACGAGATGAAGGGAGCCTACGGCTCGGTGGACTCCCATCTGGACTATCACCTCAACCGCCTGCTGCTTCCGGATACCTGCTACCGATACGATTCCGGCGGCCACCCGGACAGCATCCCCGATCTGACCTACGAGCAGTTTCTGGACACACACCGCCGTTTCTACCACCCCTCCAACGCCTATATCGTACTGGACGGCAGCGTGGATTTGGACGATATTCTGCCGCTGCTGGATGAGTTCCTGCGCAGCTATGACCGCCGGGAGGCGGATTTCTCCGTGGGGGAGCAAGCGCCTGTCGCCCCGGCGGAGTACGAGGGCTTTTACGAGACTGACGCCGAGACGGAGAAAAGGGACCTGTGCCACTTTGCCCAGAGCTTCTTCTGCGGCACATACGATGAATTGGAAAAAACCGCCGCTCTGCGGCTGCTGGGCGACGTGCTGTGCGGCAGCAACGAGGCGCCGCTGAAGAAGGCAGTGGTGGAGAGCGGCCTGGCGGAGAACATCGACTTCTCCGGCTCTGAGGACGGCATCCGCTATCTGGAGGCCAGCATCTGCGCACGGAACGTGGCGGGGAAAGACCTGCCCAAGCTGCGGCGCGTGATCCGCGCCACGCTGACGGAGCTGGCGGATAAGGGCATCGACAGGGAGCTGCTGACCGCCTCTCTCAACGCCATGGAGTTTGCCATGCGGGAGCGGGATTACGGATCCATGCCCAAGGGGCTGGTGTTTGCCTTCCTCATGATGGAGTCCTGGCTTTACGGCGGCGATCCCGCGGCCAAGCTCTGCTATGGCGACCTCTTTGACCGCCTGCGGCAGAAGGCGGAGGAGGGTTATTTTGAGGACCTGATCCGTGATCTGCTGCTGGACAACTCCCACAACGCCACGGTCATCCTGCGCCCCTCCGCCTCTCTGGGCGAGGAGCGCCGCGCCGCCCTGCAAAAAAAGCTGGACGCGCTGGAGAACAGCTGGAGCGGGGAGGAGAAGAAACGTATCGCCGACCAGGCCGACGCCCTGCGCGTCGCCCAGCAGACGGAGGACACCCCCGAGCAGCTGGCTACGCTGCCCCATCTGGCTCTTTCCGACGTGTCGGAGCAGGCGGAGCGGCTGCTGCTGAAGGTGGATACCGTAAGCGGGCGCACCGTCCTCCGCTCACCCTATGACACCGACGGCATCGTCTACTGCGACCTGTATTTTGACATCAGCGACTTCACCCCCGAGGAGCTGATGACCACCGTGCTGCTGGGCAACGTGTTGGACGAGATGGGCACGGGGCGCCACAGCGGCCAGGAGGTCCAGAAGCTGCTGAAGACCTATCTGGGCAGCTTCCGCTGCGGCGTGGACTGCTATGGAAAGCCGGACGATGTGCTGGGCGCCAGACCCTATTTTGTGGTGGGCTTCAGCGCCCTGGAGAGCAAGCAGGAAACAGCCGCCGCACTGGTGACGGAGCTTCTCAACGAGGCGGTCTTCCGGGATGGCGGCAAGCTGCAGCAGATCCTGCGGCAGAAGAAGCTGGCTATGCGGGAGGAGATGGCCGACAACGGCACTCTCTACGCCGCCTCGCGGGTGGGCGCGTCCTTCTCCGCCCGGGGCGTGATCCGGGAGTACACCTCCGGCGTGGAGCACTACCGGTTCCTCAGCCGTCTGGATGAGGAGGAGATTCCCGCCCTGCTGGAGAAGATGGCGTCCCTCCGGTCCCGGATCTTTGTATCTGACCGTCTGACGGTGTCCGTCACAGGACACCCGGAGGAGCGCTTCGTTGGGGATCTGATCGCGGCGCTGCCTACTACCGGAGAGATGGTCCAAAGCCGGGTCTATGCGCCGCTGCCCGTGGCAAATGAGGGCATCGCGGTGCCCACGGACGTCTGCTTTACCGCCCTGGGCGGAAATCTCTACACCGTGGGCAGCCGGTACAGCGGCACCATGAACCCGGCGGCTATGCTGATGTCCTACGGCTATTTCTGGAACGTGATCCGCGTCCAGAACGGCGCCTACGGTGCCGGCATGTCCGTGGGCGACTTCGGTGACCTGCGCTTTACCACCTATCGGGATCCCAACGCCGCGGGCTCCCTGGATACCTTCCGCGCCGCGGCGGACTTCCTGCGCCGCAATCCCCCGGAGGCGGAGGAGCTGACGGACCTCATCATCAGCGCCATCGGCGACATCGACCCGCTCCGCACGCCACGCACCAGCGGCCGCCTGGCCGCCGCCAGGTATCTTTTGGGAGTGGACGAGGAGTATACCGACCGTGTCCGCCGCCAGATGCTCCGCACCACGCCTGCCGACGTGCTGGCATTTGCCGATGAAATGGAGCGCATCTGCGCATCCGCCGGCTCCTGCGTCATCGGCAGCCGCGAGCTGATCGAGAAATGCGGGGAGCGATTGGACAGCATCACGGAACTGAACTGAACAAAACGTATACCGCCGGAGGCACAGCCTCCGGCGGTATACGTTTTATCAGGTGATTTTAGTTGCTGCTGCTGGTATTGTTGGTAGGCAGGGACCGGGCGATCAGTTCCACAAAATTGGCAAGAGGCATGGTCTGCAGCGTCACCACGCCGGGACCGTTGATCACGGTATTGAAAAAGCCCTGGCCGCCCAGCAGTACGTTTTTCACGCCCCGAACAGCCTGCACGTCCATGGAACAGGTACCGTCCATCATGGCCAGGTGCCCGCTGGACACCACGATCTGCTGACCGGGGGAGAGCTCGTAATCCATGGTGGAGCCATCCATCTCCAGAAACGCCATGCCCTGACCGGAGATCTTCTGCATGATGAAGCCCTCACCGCCGAAAAAGCCGGTGCGCATTTTTTTCTGGAAATACACAGCGGTCTCCACGCCGCTGGTAGCCGCCAGGAAAGCGGATTTCTGGACGATGACCGGCTTGTCCGGCGTGATCTCCACGGCTTTGATGGCACCGGGGAACTTGGAGGCAAAGGCAATGAGGCCCACGCCGCCCTGGGCGGTGTACACGTTGCGGAACATGGACTCACCGGAGAACAGCCGGCCCAGCGCCTTGCCGAACCCGCCGCCGGAGGTGGTCTCCATGCGCATGTTGGGACTCATCCAGGACATAGAGCCGCTCTCGGTGATCATGCTCTCGCCGTTTTCCAGCTCACAGATGACAACGGGGAGATTGCCGCCTTGGATTTCGTACTTCATAGGGGTGACTCCTTTCAATCATTGTTTGATTGGATTATAGCAAAATGGAGCACCTCCCGTCAACCTCGTCTCGCCTGTGGCGCAGTTCCCGGTTGAAAAAGGGAACGCAATCATGTATTATATCATCGTATAGGAAGGGAGGCCGGTTTTCATGGAGCCTTTGAACGTATGTCTTGTCAATGATTCATTTCCCCCCGCCATCGACGGCGTTGCCAACGCGGTGGTCAACTACGGCCGGGTGATCACCGGCCGTCACGGCCGGGCTACCGTGGTCACACCCTATTATCCCCAGGCCGACGACAGCGTCTTTCCCTTTCCGGTGGTGCGCTATCCCAGTCTGGATATGACGAAGCTGGTGGGCTACCGGGCCGGAATGCCCTTTGACTTTGATGTGCTGCGCCAGCTGGAGACGTCCGGCTTTGATATCATCCACAGCCACTGTCCCATCACCTCCACGCTTCTCTCCCGCGCTCTGCGTGAGCGGATCCACGTGCCGGTGGTGTTTACCTACCATACGAAATTCGACATTGATATTGCCAATGCCGTCCGCGGCAAGCTGCTGCGGGACAGCGCCGCCAGGATCCTGGCCCAGAACATCGCCGCCTGCGACGAGGTGTGGGTGGTCAGCAACGGCGCGGGGGAGAACCTGCGCAAGCTGGGTTACGAGGGGGCGTATCGGGTCATGCCCAACGGAGTGGATCTGCCACGGGGCCGGGTGGACGACGAGCTGATCTCCCGGGTAACGGAGGGCTTCGATCTGCCTGCCGGGATGCCGGTGTTTCTGTTTGTGGGCCGCATGATGTGGTATAAGGGCATCCGCATCATTCTCGACGCGCTCAAGCAGTTGTCTGACGGCGGCGCGGCGTTCCGCATGGTGTTTGTGGGCGGCGGCAACGACAAGGATGAGATCGTGGCTTACAGCCATTCCCTGGGACTGGACGGCAAGGTACTGTTCTCCCCGCCGATCCGCGACCGGGATCTGATCCGGGCGTGGTACTGCCGGGCGGATCTGTTCCTGTTCCCATCCACCTTCGATACCAACGGCCTGGTGGTGCGGGAGGCGGCGGCCTGCGGCCTGGCCAGCGTGCTGATCGCCGGCAGCTGTGCCGCTGAGGACGTTGCGGACGGTGAAAGCGGATTTTTGATCGAGGAGAACGCCGACTCCATGGCCGCCATGCTCCGCCGCCTGATGGCTTCCCCCGAGGTGATGGCCCGGGTGGGCGAGGGCGCCCAGCGGGAGATCTACGTTTCCTGGGAGGAGGCGGTGAGCCGGGCTTACGCGCGCTACGGCGAGGTGATCGAGAACTATAGGAGGGGAGCATACCCCGCCCACGACACATTCACCGACGATCTTTTCCGCGGCATGGCGGGCGTCATGAGCGTCATGGACCGCAGTCGCCAGCTCCAGCAGTCCGCCTTGGACCAGATGTACGCCGAGGCGCAGAGCAAATTCGATGATTATATGAGCTACATGGAGCATATGAACCACGCGGGCCAGGACCGTTTTATGTGAGGCCCTGCTGAGACGGTTTTCGGGATTGCTCCGTATGTTGTGAGGGAAACTTCCCGCCGTTGTAACCACAAAGAACCACCTCCCACCGAAGCGGTGGGAGGTGATTCTCTTTATGCGGCAGGCTTCTCCGTGGCCGCGGCGGGGTGCTGACGGCCGGTGTGATCGATGGTGTAGTCCCCGGTGTAGATGAGCTGGGAGATGGGCGCTACCGTGTAGCCGTCCTGGATAAGGGTATCCGGAATCCGTGGCAGCGCCTCCGGCGTGTGGAGGGCAGCGTTGTGGAGCAGCACGATGCTTCCCGGCCCCGCCTGCAACGTGACCCGCTTGTAGATGGTGTCCGCGTCGCAGTCCTTCCAGTCCAGGCTGTCCATATACCATGCAAAGCAAAAGTGTTGGGGCACAAGGGATACAGAACTCAAAACAATACATGATTCTAATCGATGGGGCCGTTATGGAGAATCATTGCAATACGGCGTTCGTGTTAAACCCCGTCAGACTATGAAAAATGAACAAAGGAGGCGCAAGATGGTTCTATGCTTCGTTGACGAGCTTACCGGTCATATGCTCCGGAGCCAGGGCAAACATAAGCGTTCCCGGCCCGGATGTGCGGATCTCCCGCTCGATGTATGCCTCATCATCGGTGAACTTGCGGCTGAGCTGCCGAGCGATATCATAGATCTTGTCCCGGTTCTTGACAATCTCAATATGACCGAAGACAATGACGCTTTTGATATTCAGCGCCCACTGGCCCTCCTTGCGGAAGCCCTGGTCATAGACGCAGAAGGACGCCTTGCCGTGCCGCCGGATCGCATCGATCTTGTGGCCGGTTTTCCCACTGTGAAAATAAAGCTTGCCGTCCTTCTCACAATAGAAGTGGTTGATCGGCATTCCATAGGGATAGTCATCATCTCCCAGCACGGACAGGACGCCCCGTGGCTCCCGCTTCAAGATTTCAATACATTCCTTGTCTGTCAACTGCTGCTGAATGCGAAGCATTTTCCGAAACATCGTGATCCCTCCCGACTATCTTTTGACTGCGCAGCCAAACCAACGGATAGTATTACCCTATACCACCAAAATAAGCGCAAAACAGGGGAGAAGTCAAGAGAAATCTGCCAACCGCACCGTGGGATCACTCTTTTGCCAATAGCTTCAGTCCGGCAATACCAATGACAATCAGGCAGATACAGACTACCTGCGGCAGGGACAGCTTCTCCTGAAACAAAAGGACGCCCAGAATCGAGGTTCCGACGATACCAAAGCCGGTCCACATGGCGTAGGCCGTTCCCAAGGGTAACTGCCTCAGAGCCAGCGACAGAAAAATGGCGCTGGCAATGTATCCTACCGCCGTGATGATGGTGGGCAGCACCACGGTAAACCCGTCGGAGTATTTCATGGCACAGGCCCAGGTGACCTCAAATACACCCGCCAATATCAACATGATCCACTGCATACGTTTTCCTCCTAAAATAATAACGCGATTTCTTTATCTGCTAAGACCTGACGATAAAGAACTCGCGTTTCCCCTGCTACCCGGTGGCAGCAGGCGCTTATTGATTTTTGCTAATTTTACCCGGTCGGAGCCGACTTGTCAAGCAGATCATTCGGGGAGTTCCTCACTCTGCAGCACTTCCGAAGAAATCGGGACAAAGGGACTTGCGAAGGGAGAAGAGACGTGATATAGTAAACGTAGGTTAGGAGACGCTAACCAACATTGTGGGCGAGATGCCTTTCTTTTTTGATCAATAGTTAGTGTATGCTAACAACAGGATGGAGTATGCCAAAAATAGTTATTGAAGTACACCACAAAGGAGAGAAGTACATGTATCAAGCTGTTTTGAAAATCGACGGAATGGCCTGCGGGATGTGCGAGGCGCATATCAAGGATGTGATCCGCGCGACGGAGCCCACGGCGAAGAAGGTGAAGGCCTCCCACACTTCCGGCGAAGTCAGCTTCGCGATTGAGACGCCGCCGGAGGAGGAGAAGCTGAGAGCTGCCATTGACAAAACCGGCTACCGCCTTTTGTCCATGGATGTCTCACTCTATGAAAAGCGCAACCTGTTCGGAAGATAACGGCGAAAAGGAGGAATGACGCATGGCTATCGTAGAATTCGACAAGGTATCAAAGATCTACGCCAGTGGCGAGCACGTGCTGCGCGCACTGGACGGTGTAAGCTTTACGCTGGATGAGGGGAAGTTCGTGGTAATCCTGGGCCCGTCCGGCGCGGGAAAGAGCACGCTGCTCAACCTGCTGGGCGGACTGGACAGTCCCAGCGAGGGAACCATCACAGTCTGTGGGAGGGATATTTCAAAGCTCTCCGACAATGAGCTGGCCGACTATCGGGCGGCCACCGTGGGCTTTGTGTTCCAGTTTTACAATCTGATCCCCACGCTGACGGTTTATGAGAACGTGCAGCTGGTGTCAGAGATCGCGCCAAATGCTCTGGATGCCGGGGAGATGATTGAAAAGGTCGGTCTCGCGGATCACCGGAACAATTTCCCTGCTGAGCTCAGCGGCGGAGAGCAGCAGCGAATCTCCATCGCCCGTGCGCTGTGCAAGAACCCGAAGATTCTCCTGTGTGACGAGCCCACCGGCGCGCTGGACTCCGAGACCGGCGGCATGGTGCTGCAGCTGCTGCTGGACATGGCCAGGGACTACGGCAAGACCATCATTGTGGTCACCCACAACCAGAACATCGCCAAAATGGCTGACGTGGTCATCCGGGTAAAGAACGGTAAGATCCGCTCTGTGGAGGAGCAGGCAACCCCCCTGCGTGCAGATGAGGTGGAATGGTGATGCTTCTGAGAAAACTGTTTCGGACAGCCTGGGGTTACAAGGCCCAGTTCCTCTCCATGATCCTGATGATCACCTTGGGTATGGGCATGTTTCTGGGCTTCAACATGGAGTGGCGTACCATCGAAGTCGATACCTCCCAGTTTTTTGAGGAGACAAAGTATGCCGATTATCGGCTCTATTCACGGGATGGTTTTACCCGGGAGGATCTGACCGCCGTCGCCCAAATTGACGGTGTGGATGCGGTGACCCGCTTTCTGTCGGTGAATCTCGATGTGCAGGGGGAGCAGAACAGAGCCTTGGCCCTGGACGTCAGCGAGGACTACAGCGTCTCAACGTTTCTGGTGATGGAGGGTGCAGACTATGACCCGGAGGGCGAGGGCATCTGGCTCTCTGATAAATTTGCCGCGGCAAACGGCTATGCGCTGGGCGACGCAATCACCCTTTCCTTTCAGGGCACGGAGATCTCCGGAGAGATCGTTGGCCTCATCAAGTCCGGGGAGCACATGATCTGCGTGGCCGACGCCAATCAGGTGATGCCGGACTACACCAGCTTTGGCTACGCCTATGTTTCCCCGGAGAAACTGCGCTCGGTGCTTCGGGAGCGGCTGAAGGCAGATACAGTGGATCAGCTGCGCTCCGCAGGCGTTCCCGGGGACAACATCGACGATGCCGCAGAGGAGCTCCTTACCGAGGAATTGCTCTCTGCGGCGGAGGATCAGGCCTATGTGCAGATGCATCTGCGGTCGAATCTGGAAAAGGCACAGCTGGAGGATGCGGTCAGCGACGCCCTGGGCCGCACCATTATGGTGGTCTCCAAGGACGATCACGTGGTCTACAAGGAAGCCAATGGCGAGGCGGAGGAGGGCAAGACCATGGGCTCCATTCTGCCGGTGCTCTTCCTTGCCATTGCCATCCTCACTATGGTCACCACCATGCACCGGATCGCCACCAAGGAGAAGACCCAGATCGGAACGCTGAAGGCCCTGGGATTCAAAAATCGACAGATCCTGCTGCACTATACCTCCTACGGTCTGGTAATTGGCCTGATCGGCACAGGACTGGGTACAGCGTTGGGCTATGCCGTGTGTAAACTCATCATGAGTGAGAATGGCATGATGGGTACCTATTTCGATATGCCGGACTGGAGCGCCGCCGTACCCCCGTTCTGCTATCCGGTGATGATTGGTACCGTGATACTGCTGACCCTGATCAGCTTCATTTCCGTGCGCCGTCAGCTCGCCGGCACTGCCGCCGATGCGCTGCGGCCCTACGCACCGAAAAAGATGCAGAAGAGTGCGCTGGAGCGGCTGCCCCTTTGGGATCGGCTGTCCTTTGGTACCAAGTGGAATCTGCGGGACCTGGCCCGGCACAAGAGCCGTTCTGCCATGACGCTGATCGGCGTTGTGGGCTGCATGATCCTGATGGTGGGCGGTCTGGGCATGCGGGACACCATGGCGGGTTTTTTGGACCTGTTGGATAACGGCATCTCCAACTATGCCACCAAGGTCAATCTGGCGGACGGCGTGGATCTGAAGGAGGCCACAGCCCTTGCTGATCAGTTGGACGGCGACTGGGAGAGCCTGTCGGGAATCAGTCTGGACGGAGATACCGTTACGCTGGACGTCATCCACAATGATAGAGGACTCTATCACCTTGTTGACGAGGACAACCAACGGATCGCCCTGTGCGACGACGGTGTATATCTATGCCTGCGGCTGAAGGACCGGGCGAAGATCGGAGAGACGATTACGTTTTCGCCCTACGGCTCGGATAAAACCTACACGGCCACGGTGGTGGGCTACAATCGCTCCGTCATGACAGAAAGCGTGACGATGACGGATGCTCTGGCGGATCAATTGGGCATCGACTATACCGTCACGTCCATCTACACCGACCGCAGTGCGGAGAAAATCGGGACGTCCGATCTGATCACCGGCCGGCAGGACAAGGCACAACTGATGGATACCTTCACCAGCTTTGTGCAGATCATGGACAGCATGGTTCTGCTCCTGGTGATTGCCGCCATCCTGCTGGGAGTGGTTGTGTTATATAATCTGGGAATCATGGGTTACGTGGAGCGCTCGCGGGAGCTGGCTACTCTTAAGGTGCTGGGCTTCCGCAACCGCGGTCTCGGCCGGTTGCTGATCTCCCAGAATCTGTGGCTGACGATCGTGGGCGTGTTGATTGGTCTTCCGGCGGGCGTCGGTGTGCTGCAATGGCTGCTGATGGCATTGGCCGGTGAATACGAACTGAAGCTGATGCTGGGGCCGATGACCTACGGCGTCTCGGTGCTGCTGACCTTCGGCGTATCACTGCTGGTGGGCTGTATGGTGTCGAAAAAGAACCGGAAGATCGACATGGTAGGGGCTTTGAAGGTGGAGGACTAGTCGGCTGAAACGGGAAATGTGTCAGAGGCGTTCACTCGCTTTTGACAGAAATAATTATCGAGAATGGCAGTTAATAGACTTCCAAGCCTGCTTGATAGCGACATTAGAAAAACACATCCCACCCGCCAATCTGTGGCGGGTGGGATGATTCTATGTACCCGGCT
>CAMVMU010000025.1 GCA_947168655.1 uncultured Oscillospiraceae bacterium | reverse complement strand
TCATCAAGGAGGGCACGCCCGGCTATGAGAGCGCCGAGCCGGTGATCCTCCAGGGCCACATGGACATGGTCTGTGAGCAGGCCCCCGACTGCTTCAAGGACATGGCCCGGGAGGGGCTGGATCTGGCGGTGGAGGGAGACACCGTGCTGGCAAAGGGCACCACCCTGGGTGGCGACGACGGCATCGCCGTGGCCATGATGCTGGCGGCGCTGGACGATCCCGATCTGCCCCATCCCAGGCTGGAGTGCGTCTTCACCGTGGACGAGGAGACGGGCATGGAGGGCGCCATGGGCCTGGACGTGTCCATGTTGAAGGGACGGCGGCTGCTGAACCTGGACAGCGAGGCTGAGGGCATCTTCACCGTCAGCTGCGCCGGCGGCAACATGACCACCTGCACCGTGCCGGTGAAGCGGAAGATCCACAGCGGCGTACTGCTGATGCTGACGGTGGACGGGCTGCTGGGCGGCCATTCCGGCGCCGAGATCCACAAGGGCCGCGCCAACGCCAACAAGCTGATGGGCCGGCTGCTGTACCGCATCTCCTGCTGCGCCGATATGCGCCTGGTCACCGTGGACGGCGGAATGAAGGACAACGCCATCCCCGTCAGCTCCATGGCGGTGATCTCCGCGGCGGACCCCGTCGCCGTCCGGAACGTGTGTGCCGAGATGGAGGCGGAGCTGCGCAACGAATACCGCGTCACGGACCCCGGCGTCCGGGTCACGGTCACCGAGGACGGCGGCGGCATCCCCATGGACAAGCCGTCCACCGAGAAGATCCTCCTGCTCCTGAACAACTGCCCCAACGGCGTCCAGGAGATGAGCGCGGACGTTGCCGGTCTGGTCCAGACCTCTCTGAACCTGGGCATTCTGACCACCACGGAGCCGGAGGTCATCGCCTCCTTCTGCGTCCGCAGCAGCGTGGACAGCCAGAAGCGGATGCTGGTGGACCGGCTGACCAATCTGACCGGCTTCCTGGGCGGCGCCGTTTCCATCTCCGGCGACTACCCCGGCTGGCAGTACCGGCAGGAATCCCCCCTGCGGGATCTGCTGGTGGACGTGTTCACGGAGCAGTACGGCCATCCCCCCAAGGTGGCGGCCATCCACGCCGGACTGGAGTGCGGACTTTTCTGCGGCAAGCTGCCGGGGCTGGACTGCGTATCCGTGGGTCCGGATCTGGAGGAGATCCACACCTTCCGGGAGCGGCTGCACATCGCCTCCACCCAGCGCCTCTGGACCATGGTCACCGAGACGCTGCGCCGCATGAAGTAAATGATATAAGGACACCGCCTCTGTGGTATCGGAGGCGGTGTTTTTTTGCGCCTGGGGAAAATATAAATGTTTTGTGAACACGGCAAAAAACGGAAAAACTTTAAGGCTGATTTCAGTTTTCTCCCGTATGATGCGGCCAAACCAAAGGAGGTGAGAGCCATGCAGGACGTTTGCATCTTCCGGCGCATCGAGAAGAAATACCTGATCACGGAGGCCCAGAGCCGTGCGCTGCTGGAGCGGATCGGGCCGGACCTGAAGGCCGACGCCCACGGTGAGAGCACCGTGTGCAGCCTGTATCTGGACACGCCGGACTGGCTGCTGATCCGCAATTCCATGGAGGCCAGAACCTACAAGGAGAAGCTCCGGCTCCGCAGCTACGGCACCCCCGGTCCGGACAGCCGCGTATTTCTGGAACTGAAAAAGAAGTACCGCGGCGTGGTGTATAAGCGCCGGGTGGCCCTCACGGAGCGGCAGGCGGAGGCCTATCTCCGCTCCGGCATCAAGCCCTTTGACAGCCAGATCTTCCGGGAGCTGGACTACGCCATGGCCTTCTACCGCAATCCCAGGCCCGCCGTGGCCCTTTGCTATGAACGCCGGGCCTACACCGTCCCCACGGTGCCCAATCTGCGCCTGACCTTCGACACCCACGTGCGCTACCGCACCGAGGAGCTGACCCTGAGCGCAGGAACGGCGGGGAGGGAGATCCTCCCGGCGGACGCCGTTATTCTGGAGATCAAGACGGACGGCGCCATGCCCCTGTGGCTCAGCCGGGCCCTGGATGAATGCCTCATCCGTCCCGCGTCCTTCTCCAAATACGGCACCGCCTACCGGGACCTGTGCCGGAGGGGGAGCGGTGAAAACGAAATCAAAACCGAGAACCAAAAGGAGGGTAAACGATATGCTTGACCTGTTCACATCCATCAGCGCCGACGGCGCCACCACCGCCACGTTTCTCATCTCGCTGGCCGCGGCTCTGATCTGCGGCGGACTGACCGCCGCCGCCTCCGCCTACCGCAGCCGCGTCTCCTCCGGCTTTATGGCCGCGCTGATCCTGCTGCCCGCCGTGGTGATGACCGTCATCGCCCTGGTCAACGGCAACGTGGGCACCGGCGTCGCCGTCATGGGCGCCTTCTCCCTGATCCGTTTCCGCAGCGTTCCCGGCAAGGCCCGGGACATCGTGGCCATCTTCCTGGTGATGGCGGCGGGTCTTGCCTGCGCCGGCGGCTACGTGGCCGTGGCGCTGGCCGTCACCGTCATCGTCTGCCTGGGTCTGGTGCTGTGTACCCGTCTCCCTGTGAAAGGCGCGCGGATGCTGGAGCTGCGCATCACCGTCCCCGAATCCCTGCACTTTGAAGGCGCCTTTGACGAGGTGTTTGACGAGTACGCTTCCCACCGCGAGCTGCGCAGCGTGAAAACCACCAACATGGGCAGTCTCTATAAGCTCACCTACGAGCTGGAGCTGAAGGACGAGAAGCAGATGCAGGCCTTTATGGACGCCCTGCGCTGCCGCAACGGCAACCTGGAGATCGCCATCAACCGAGCGGAAGAAAGGAGCGAAACCCTGTGAAAAAGAATCGATTCTCCGTGATCGCCGCCCTGCTGCTGACCCTCAGCCTGCTGCTGACAGCCTGCGGCGGCCGCGCGGCAAACACAAACACGAATGTCAACACGACCACTCCCACCGCCGCCGAGGATAAGAGCGGCTACGAGTTCTCCAACCGTGATCTGGACCCCTCCTATGACGAGGTCGCCGCCGCCGTCACCCTGTCCGACAGCGGCAGCACGGCGGAGGGAAGCGGCGTCACCGTGGAAGGCTCCAACGTCACCGTCACCGCCGCCGGCACCTACGTCATCTCCGGCACCCTGTCCTCCGGCAGCATCACCGTGGCGGCAGGGGAGGAGGACAAGGTGCAGCTGGTACTCAACGGCGTGTCCGTCACCAATCCCGACGGCCCCGCCCTGTACGTCAAATCCGCCGACAAGGTGTTCCTGACCCTGGCTGACGGCACGGACAACACCCTCGCCGACGGCAGCGGCGCAGCCGCCACCGACGACGACAAGGATCTGGACGGCGCCGTGTTCAGCCGGGCGGATCTGACCATCAACGGCGCCGGCAGCCTGACCGTCCTGGGCAACAGCAAGCACGGCGTGGTTTCCAAGGACGATCTGGTCATCACCGGCGGCACCATCACCGTGACGGCGCAGAACGTGGCGCTGAGCGGCAACGACTGCGTGAAGATCGCAGACGCCGTCCTGGATCTCACCGCCGGGACCGACGGCATCCGCGCCGACAACGACGAGGACGCCGAGCGCGGCTACGTCTATATCAAAAGCGGCACCATCACGGTGGATGCCGGGACCGACGGCATCCAGGCCAAGACGGTCCTGTACGTGGCGGGCGGCACGCTGACCCTCTCCTCCGGCGACGACGGCGCCCGTGCCGACGAGACCCTCACCGTCAACGGCGGGACTCTCGTGATCACGGCGGCCGAGGGATTGGAGGCAACTGTCGTCACCATCAACGACGGCGACATCTCCATCACCGCCTCCGACGACGGCATCAACGCCGCCCAAAAGTCCTCCGCTTACACGCCCCTGGTGGAGATCAACGGCGGTAAAATCACCATCGTTATGGGCCCCGGAGATACGGACGGCGTCGATTCCAACGGCAACATCGTCATCAACGGCGGAACGGTCTCTGTCACGGGTAATTCCACTTTCGACTACGAAGGCAGCGGTATCATCAACGGCGGAACCGTCATCGTCAACGGACAGCAGGTCACAACCCTCCCCAATCAAATGATGGGCGGCGGCATGGTCGGCGGCATGGGCGGCCAAGGCGGCGGACCCGGCGGCCAGGGCGGCGGACCCGGCGGTCAGCCCGGCGGTCAGCCCGGCGGTACGCCTCCCGGCGGTCAGCCCGGCGGCTTTGGACATCCCTAAATGACTTTTTCCTCTTCTTCCACAATGCGGCAGGGACCCCCGATCATCGGATCGGAGGTCCCTGCCTTTTCTTTCTTCTTGCCAAGCCTGCGCTTTATCGTTATAATGTAGGAAACAACAGATAACGGGAGGAACCCTCATGAAAACCATCTATCTTGCCGGCGGGTGCTTCTGGGGCACCCAGCATTTTATGGATCAGTTTTCCGCCGTCATCCGTACGGAGGTGGGCTATGCCAACGGCCGCACCGAATCGCCGACCTACGAGGACGTGTGCTACCGGGACGCCGGACACGCCGAGACGGTGCGGGTGGAGTACGATGAGGAGCGCATGCCCACGGAGAAGCTGCTGGCCTACTACTTCATGACCATCGACCCCCTGTCCATTAACCGGCAGGGCGGGGACGTGGGCAGCCAGTACCGCACCGGCATCTACTATGAGGACGAGACCCTTCTGCCCGCCATCCGCGCCGCCGTGGCGGAGGAGGAGGCCAAGGTGGGGGCAAAGCTGGAGGTGGAGGTGCTGCCCCTGCGGAACTTCTATCCGGCGGAGGAATACCACCAGGACTATCTGGTGAAGAATCCCACCGGCTACTGCCACATCCCCCTGCACCTGATGCACCTGGAGGAGGGAAAGTAGGCCATGGGCAACGAAAACGGCGAATGGATCATGCACGGAGTGGGGGAGAGCGACCCGAAATGCATCCACTCACCGGAGGAGCTGGAGCGTTTCGTGGAGCAGGTGGGCTTTCTGCCCCTGTTTGCCAACGAGGTGCCCGGTTTTTCCGTGGAGGAGCGCACCGTGTCCCACCACTGGTGGACGGACGACCCCGCCGTTGACCCCTGGCGCTGGCGTCAGATCCTGGCCGCCGGAGGACGGGTGGCCTACGGCAAATTCTTCGATAAGAAGGCCGGGTTTATCTCCCTGCGGTATCTGCCTTATTTTTCCAACCTCCGGCGTGACGGCTACGATTTTGACGCCCTGTGGGACGATGGCAAGGCCAGCCACCGCAGCAAGAAGATCATGGATCTCTTTACCGGCGGCGCGGAGCTGTACTCCAGCGAGGTCCGCCGTCTGGCGGGTTTCGGCCCGGACGGGGAGAAGAACTTTGAGGGAACCGTCACCGCCCTGCAGATGCAGACCTATCTGGTGGTCCGCGACTTCCGCCGCCGCGTCAACAAGCAGGGTCTGGCCTACGGCTGGCCCGTCGCCGTCTACGCCGCGCCGGAGTCCGTCTGGGGCTATGACGCCGTAACCGCCGCCTACGGCGAGCCGCCGGAGGCCTCGCGGCAGCGGATCTATGAGCAAATGCGCAGGTGTTTCCCGGCTGCCACGGACCGCCAGATGCGGAGATTGCTGGGATAGGACATGAATTGCCCGCTGCGATACTATACTATTATATAATACGCACACCCGCTGTGCCGGCGTGACCGGCACAAAAACAGAAAACCGTTGCGAAACAGACGACAATATGATATATTCGTATAACATAAGGATCCGGACAAACCGATCCGGTTTTATGCGAAAAGGAGAGCAGTATGAAGTTTTCTGAAATGCAGTACGTCCGCCCCGACGCCGAGGCGGTGAAGGCCCAGTTGAAGGAGCTGACGGAGCGCCTGAAGAACGCCGCCAGCTACGCGGAGGCGAAAGCCGTTTTCCTGGAGAAGGAGGAGGCTTCCAAGCACATCAACACCATGGGCACCCTGGCCAGCATCCGCCATTCCATCGACACCCGCGACAAGTTCTATGATGACGAGGAGCAGTTCTGGAACACCTTCAGCCCGGAGCTGCAGGAGTATTTCCAGGCCTGGACCATGGCCATGATGGAGAGCCCCTTCCGGAGCGACTTTGCCGCCGAGTACGGCGATCTGATGTTCGTCAACGCCGAGATCGAGCTGAAGGCATTCTCCCCGGAGATCATCCCCGAGCTGCAGAAGGAGAACGAGCTGACCCAGGCTTATGAAAAGCTGCTGGCCTCCGCCCAGATCCCCTTCGAGGGCAAGATCTACACCCTGTCCCAGCTGACCCCCTTCAAGACCGACAGCGACGACGAGCGCCGTCTGGCGGCATGGAAGGCCGAGGGCCGTTGGTACAAGGACAACCAGGCCCAGCTGGACGATATCTACGATCAGCTGGTCCATCTGCGGGATCAGATGGGCAGGAAGCTGGGCTACGAGGGCTATACCACTCTGGGCTACTACCGCATGGGCCGCAACTGCTATACCAAGGAGGACGTGGAGAAGTTCCGCGAGGCCGTGCGGAAGTATCTGGTGCCTGTGGCCGAGGATATCTACAAGGAGCAGGCCAGGCGTCTGGGCAAGGAGTATCCCCTGAGCTTTGCCGACGCCGCGCTGAGCTTCCGCAGCGGCAACCCCCGCCCCGTTGGCACGCCTGACGACATTCTGGCCCAGGGCAGGAAGTTCTACGATGAGCTGTCCCCCGAGACCAGCGAGTTCTTCCGCCACATGCTGGATGGCGAGCTGCTGGACGTCCTGTCCACCGAGGGCAAGCAGTCCGGCGGCTACTGCACCGGCATCCCCGATTACGAGACGCCCTTCATCTTCGCCAACTTCAACGGCACCCAGGGCGACGTGGAGGTGGTCACCCACGAGGCCGGCCACGCCTTCGCCTACTGGATGAACCGCAAGCGCATCCCCGGCGAGTACGCCTGGCCCAGCATGGAGGCCTGCGAGGTCCACTCCATGAGCATGGAGTTCTTCGGCTGGATGAACGCCGTCGGCTTCTTCGGACCGGACGAGCGCAAGTTCCTCTACAGCCATCTGGCCGGCAGCGTCACCTTCATCCCCTACGGCACCATGGTGGACCACTTCCAGCACATCGTCTACGAGCATCCCGAGCTGACCCCCGCCCAGCGCCATGCCGAGTGGAAGCGCCTGCTGGGGATCTACATGCCCTGGATGAAGCTGGACGGCGATATCCCGTTCTACAGCGAGGGCGAGGGCTGGCAGCGCCAGCACCACATCTACTCCAGCCCCTTCTACTACATCGACTACTGCCTGGCCCAGACCGTGGCGCTGGAGTTCTGGGCCATGATCCAGAAGGACCGCGCCGACGCCTGGCAGCACTACATGGCCTACACCTGCCAGGGCGGCAGCCGCACCTTCACCGACCTGCTGAAGAACGCCGGCCTGGAGACCCCCTTCGACGAGAGCTGCCTGCGCGGCGTGTGCCAGGTGGCCCGCCAGTGGCTGTCCAACTTCGACCTGACCGGCATCGAATAAGGCGATTATTCCCTGCCAGAAGCCGTTGAGGCTGTCAAAACACGTCGTGTTTTGTGAATTCTGTCATATTTTTCGTTTATTATTTCTGCAATATGACTAAAATTCGGCTTCTATCAAAAATAGTATTTACTACTTTTGAAAAATGTATTAAAATTATGTTAATGTCGCAGGGGGGACCCTGCCTTGTGTCCGTTTCACCGGCGCCGTCCGGCGGATCCGTCCGTGTGTCCCACCGGCCCCTGCGCCGCGCAACAACATGTTGCGTCCCGCCGCCATGTGCAAACCGAGATGTGGTTTTGCGGCGCGGGCAAACCGTTATTAACCGCAGCAATGCGTTTAATAAAAAAATTTATAGGAGGAAACGAAATGAAGAAACTGCTTGCACTTCTGATGGCAGTCGTCATGTGCGTCGGTATCCTGGCCGCCTGCGGCAAGACCCCGACTCCCGTGGATCCCGACAAGCCTGACGACCCCACCCCTGTGGAGCCCGGCAAAGAGGTCACCAACCAGATCATCTACGGCAGCACCACTGAGCTGTCCGGCGACCTGGGTAATGCCTGGTGGACCAACAACGCGGCTGACAAGATGCTCCGCGACCTGATCGATGACTATGATGTCATCGTCACCAACCAGGGCGGCGAGTTCGTTGAGAACAAGAGCGTCGTCAAGGAAATCAAGTCCGAGGAAAATGAGGACGGCACCAAGACCTACACCGTCACCATCAACCAGGGCCTGGTTTACAACAACGGCGATCCCATCACCGCTGCTGACTATGTCGCCTACGAGCTGGTCGCTCTGTCTCCTGCTGCTAAGGAGGCCCTGGCCAAGGCTTCCGCCGAGATCATCGTCGGTGGTCAGGCTTACCAGGACGGCGAGGTCAACTACATCTCCGGTCTGCACCTGCTGGATGAGTACACCTACTCTATCACCATCTCTGCTGACTACCTGCCCTACTACTTCGACGTCACCTACGCTTCCCTGCGTCCTATCGCTCTGAAGCAGTACGCCTCCGCTCCCCTGACCGTCAAGGATGACGGCGAGGGCGCTTACCTGGACGGCGGCGAGCTGAAGGCTGATGAGATCGATGCCGCTCGCTGGATCTACACCAATCGTATCTCTGCCGGCCCCTACAGCCTGGTTGAGTTCGATCAGGCCAACCTGACCGCCACTGTGAAGATCAACCCCAACTATGCGGGTAACTTCGAGGGCCAGAAGCCTTCCGTCGAGACCATCCTGATCGTCAAGGCCAACCAGGATACCATGATGGACGCTCTGAAGACCGGCGCCATCGACTTCCTGTCCACCCTGACCGACGGTAACGAAGTCAACGCCGCCCTCGACCTGGAGGAGACCGGTGAGTTCGTGACCACCAACTATGAGCGTAACGGCTACGGCAAGCTGATGTTCCAGTGCGACTTCGGTCCCACCCAGTTCAAGTCCGTCCGTCATGCTGTCGCTTACCTGCTGGACCGCAACGAGTTTGCCAACCAGTTCTGCCAGGGCTTCGGCTCCGTGGTGGATGGCCCTTACGGCCTGTCCATGTGGATGTATCAGGAGTCCAAGGCTGAGCTGGCCGAGCGCCTGAACAGCTACTCCTACAGCCTGGATTCCGCCATCAAGGAGCTGGAGGATGACGGCTGGGTTCTGGACGCTGAGGGTAATCCCTATGTGTCCGGCATCCGCTACAAGGAAGTCACCGCCGAGCAGGCTGGCGACTACAAGCACAACGTGACTCTGGCTGACGGCCGTATCCTGATGCCTCTGATCATCGAGTGGTCCTCCTCCGAGGGCAACAGCGTCTCCGAGCTGCTGGCCGTTATGCTGGCCAACGGCGAGCAGACCGCCAAGGCCGGTATGCAGATCAACCAGAACATCATGTCCTTCTCTGACCTGCTGAACTACATGTATCGCGACTCCTCCGAGGGCGAGCAGTACGGCGTCAAGACCTACGGCATGTACAACCTGGCCACCAACTTCACCGCCGCTTACGACATGTCCTTCAACTATGCCCTGGAAGGCACTCCTTACTGGGATATGGGCTACAACACCAACTTCACCGACAGCAAGGAGCTGGATGACCTGTCCATGAAGATGGTGTACGGCGTCGAGCCCGGTGACACCGAGGGTTATCGCAAGATCTGGGTTGACTTCATCGACGAGTGGAACGAGTACCTGCCTGAGGTGCCTCTGTACTCCAACGTGTACTATGATGTCATGAGCGCCAAGATCCACAACCTCGAGTGCAACGCTCTGTGGGACTTCCAGCAGGCCGTTGTGTACGCCACCATTGGCTAAGCTGCTGAGGGAAACTGACGTAGCAAACAAGTGAATCATTAACCAAAAGTGAGTAGAGCGCGCCTGCGCGCGTTCTACTCCTTTTGGTCCCGGGGTCCTGATCCGACCCCGATCCGCAGATCTGATCGAATCGGACCACGCAGGGCCTGCTCTGCGTGGTCCGGTCCGAAAAAGCGGAGGGCATCGCTTTCGCAAGGGGCGTGGTCCGCGAAAAAAAGATAGCTGCATCGCGGCACCTGTCGGCTCCGCTTGGTACTGTAAGGACAGGAGCGACATGCACTCCTGTGCTTACAGTACCAAGAAAAAATCTAAAATGGAGGGATGACCGTGACAAAGTATGTTCTGAAAAGAATCGGTTATTTGATCCTGGTCTTTTTTATCGTATCTTTCCTAATGTACCTGCTCTATAATCTGATTCCGGAAGATCCCGCCCGGAATGAGCTGGAGCCTTTGAAGAAATCCCTGAAGCCCGAGGTATATGAGCGTATGTACCAGGATCTGCGCGAGCAGATGGGCTTGAACGACAGCATCATCATTCGCTACGGCCGCTGGATCGGCCTGGCACCTGAAAAGGAGTCCGGCCGGCTGAACGGCCTGCTGGAGGGCAACCTCGGCAAATCCTCTTACTTTAAGAAAACCGTTGTGGAAGTGGTGAAAGGACCTATCGGGAATACGGTCTTTATCAACATCTTTGCAACCATCCTGGCACTTGGTATCACGATACCGCTCGGTATTTACTGCGCTGTTCATAAAAACGGAAAATTCGATAATGCGGTGCAAGTCCTGACCATTATCGGATACAGTATACCAATTTACATCATCGCGCTTGTCTTTATCTGGGTATTTGCAGTTATCCTGCGTTGGTTCCCCATCGGCGGTATGGGCACCCCCGGTGCCGAATATACCGGCATGAGAGCGTTCTGGGATAAGCTGTACTATATTTCCCTGCCTCTGATCGTTATGACCTTCGGCTCCCTGGGCGGCATGACCCGTTACGTGCGTTCTTCCATGATCGATGCTCTGAGCATGGACCACATCAAGACGGCTCGCGCCAAGGGCGTAAAGGAGAAGGTCGTTATCTACTCTCACGCATGGCGCAATGCTCTGCTGCCGGTCATCACCCTGATCATCGGCTGGTTCCTGAGCATCTTCAGCGGATCCGTCATTATTGAGAACACCTTCAGCCTCAACGGCATGGGCAAGCTCTACATCAGCGCGCTGAATAACCACGACTACGTGCTGACCCTGGGCATCCAGATGTTCTATACCGTTGTCAGCCTTGTGGGCGCGCTGATCATCGACCTGAGCTACGGCCTGGTTGACCCGCGCGTTCGAATCGACAAATAAGGGGAGGCGAGAAATATGGCAAAGGAAAAGAAACAGTCTATTTTTGGCCGCCTTTTCGGCAACCGGAACAAGAATGTTGATATCATGGTGGAGGAGCAGATCCAGAGCCCCGGCCGCATGATGCTCAACAACTTCCTGCACAACCCCCTGGGCATGACTGGCCTGATCGTGTTCCTGTGCATCCTGCTGTTCGTGGTGGTGGGTCCCTATATCCTGCCCATCGACCTGGGCGACACGGATAACACCCAGCAGAACGTGCCTCCCATCCAGAGCATGCTGTCCGTTCCCAAGGCTCTGGACGGCAACATCGCAGCCATTTCCCCCGGCCCCACCTTCGGCGCAGGCTGCGATAAGGACGGTAACGTCTATATGTGGGGCTACACCAAGATCACCGATACCATTGACCTGAAGGAGATTCCCGAGAAGGTCAGGCAGGCCCACATTGTGGACATTGCCGCCGGCTATGACCACATGGTCGCTCTGGATGACGCCAACAAGCTCTATATCTGGGGCAACAAGCGTCTGGGTCAGGACCGCATTCCCTCCCAGGTGACCAACTCCAAGGCCAAGATCATCCAGCTGGAGGCCGGCTATCAGTTTTCCGGTGTTGTGCTGGACAACGGCGAGGCTTACTTCTGGGGCAACGGCAATATGTGCGATGTGGATGTGAAGCCTGAGTATCAGGGTCACATCAAGAAGATCGCCATCTCCACCTATAACTTCTGCCTGCTGCTGGACAACGGCTCCGTGGTTTACGGCGGCATCCAGAAGGATAACGCGTTCACCCGCATCCCTGCCGCGCTCTCCAGCGGCGTGGTTGATATCGCCGCCACCGGCGAGACCATGGCCGGTGTGACGGAGGACGGCAAGATCTATGTATGGGGCAACGGCATCCACGGTGAGGAAAAGGTTCCCGAGAGCGAGAGCCGTCCTGTGGAGCTGTACGGCGGCCGCTATCACTACACCGCTCTGATGGACAACGGCGACGTCTTCTCCTGGGGCGATGACAGCCACCAGCAGGCCACCGTTCCCGACAGCGTCAACGGCGCCGCCATTGACACGGTGTATGCCGGCTTCTACCAGAACTACGCGGTGGACGTCAATGGCAAGGTACACACCTGGGGCCTGAAGGGTCACGCCATGGGTACCGACAACATGGGCCGCGACATCATGACCCGTATCGTCAACGGCGGTAAGGTCACCATGACCGTCGGCGCCGTGTCCGTTATCATCGCGCTGATCATCGGCGTGGTCATGGGCGGTATCGCCGGTTACTTCGGCGGCAAGGCGGATATGCTCATCATGCGTATCTCCGAGATCGTCGGCGGTCTGCCGTTCCTGCCCTTCGCGCTGCTGTTGTCCGCCATCATCGGCACCCGCATCAGCGTGGAGCTGAGAATGTACCTGATCATGGTCGTGCTTGGTGTTTTGAGCTGGACCGGTATCTGCCGCCTGATCCGTGCGCAGATCCTGGCTGAGCGCGAGAAGGAATTCGTTCTGGCTGCTCAGGCCATGGGCGTCCGCGAAGGCTCTATCATCTTCAAGCACATTCTCCCCAACGTGCTCTCCATTCTGTTGGTCGAGGCCACTCTGAGCTTTGCAACCTGCATGCTCACTGAGTCCTCTCTGAGCTACCTGGGCTTCGGTATCTCCCCCCCGACTCCTACCTGGGGCAATATGCTCACGGGCGCCAACAACTCCATCGTCATCCAGCAGTACTGGTGGCGCTGGGTGTTCCCCGCTGCGATCTTCGGCATCTGCACCATCTGCATCAACCTGATCGGTGATGCCATCCGTGATGCTGTCGATCCCAAATCCCTTGGACGGTAAAGGAGGATAAGAGATGGCACTTCTTGAAGTCAAAAATCTGCATACTTATTTTAAAACCAAGCGCGGCATCGTCAAGGCCGTCAACGACGTGTCTTACTCCGTTGAGGCTGGCCGCACTCTGGGCCTGGTGGGCGAATCCGGTTCCGGCAAGAGCGTCTCCGCTATGAGTATTCTGCGTCTGCTGGATGCCAACGGTTATATCGACAGCGGCTCCGTCATGTTCGACGGCAGAGAGCTGACCAAGCTCTCCCTGAACGAGATGTATAAGGTCCGCGGCAATGATATCTCCGTCATCTTCCAGGAGCCCATGACCTCGCTGAACCCGGTGTTCACCGTGGAGAAGCAGGTCTCCGAGCCGTTCATCATTCACCAGGGCATGAGCAAGAAAGAGGCTGCTGCCAAGGTCGTGGAAATGCTGGCCGACGTGAAGATCCCCAATCCCCACGTTGTCGCCAAGCAGTATCCGCACCAGCTGTCCGGTGGTATGCGTCAGCGTGTCATGATCGCCATGGCACTGGCCTGCCGCCCCAAGCTGCTGATCGCGGATGAGCCCACTACCGCTCTGGACGTGACCATCCAGGCGCAGATCCTGCGCCTGATGAACGACCTGAAGCACCAGTACGGCACCTCGATTCTGTTTATCACTCACGACCTGGGCGTCATCAACCAGATGGCCGATGACGTGGCCGTTATGTACTGCGGTCAGATCGTGGAGATGTCCCCGGTCCGCAACATCTTTGCCGGCAGTGAGTTTATGCACCCCTATACCGAGGGTCTGCTCCGCTCCATCCCCCGGCTGGATGCTGATGCGGGCGAACGCCTCGAGTCGATCCCCGGCGCTGTTCCCCATCCGCTGAATCTGCCTAAGGGCTGCAAGTTCGCACCCCGCTGCAAGTATTGCACGCAGAAATGCCTGGAAGAGGAGCCCAAACTGGTGCCGGTAAACGACGAGCAGCAGATCCGCTGCTTCTATCCGAACGGGAGGGAACGTCATGCAACAAGATAAGAAGGTATTGCTGCGTATTACCAACCTGAAGCAGTATTTCCCGCTGAAGAAACGCGGACTCTACGTCAAGGCCAACGACGGCATCACGCTGGACATCTACGAGGGTGAGGTTTTCGGTCTGGTGGGCGAGTCCGGCTGCGGTAAGTCCACCCTGGGCAGAACGCTGCTGCAGCTCTATCGTCAGACCGATGGCCGTACCATGTATTACGGCAGGACTCTGGACGATATCGCTCCCCGTTACATGCTCAAGACCGTTCGCTCCCTGGACAAAAAGCGCGCCAGGATCAAGGAGACGGCCGCTCACTATGAGAAGCTGAAGGAGCACTACGACAGCTTGAGCGAGACCGAGCAGTACGCCAAGCACACTGAGCTGGAGGCCGCCCGCAAGACGGCCAACGATGCCCTGCTGGACGTGGCCAATATTATTGGCGGTCTGATGACGCTGGATGATCTCCATCCCGTGGCAGAAGCCTATGAGGAGAACTACAAGCTGGCTCTGCGCCGCCGTGACCTGCGGCAGAAGCGCGAAGAGGTCCAGGCCAAGCGTGACGACGTTGCCTTTGAGAACAAGAAGACGGATTCCATTGACGCTGAGCTGAAAAAGCTGGACGCTGAGCTGAGCGAGCTGGATGTGAAGATCGATGATTCTTTGAAGAAGATTGATGATCTCCGCGCCCCGCACCTGAATGAGCCCGAGTTCCAGAAGTACGAGGCCCTGCGTGATGACGGTATCGATCTGGCCCGCCTGGAGTACAACGAGATTCGTCTGCTCCGCCGTGACCTGCAGATCGTTTTCCAGGATCCGTATTCCTCTCTGAACCCCCGTATGACCATCGGCCAGATCATCGGCGAAGGTCTGATGGCCCACAACATCTTCCGCAAGAACAACGCCCGTATGCAGGATTACATCCTGAAGGTCATGGACGACTGCGGCCTGCAGTCCTACTTCCTGCACCGCTTCCCCCATCAGTTCTCCGGCGGCCAGCGCCAGAGAATCAGTATCGCCCGTGCCCTGGCGGTGGAGCCCAAGTTCGTTGTCTGCGACGAAGCCGTGTCTGCTCTGGACGTGTCCGTGCAGTCCCAGATCATCAACCTGCTGCAGGACCTGCGTGAGAAGCAGGAGCTGACCTACATGTTCATCACCCACGACCTGTCCGTGGTCAAGTACATCTCCGACCGTATCGGCGTCATGTACCTGGGCAACATGGTGGAGCTGGCTGCCTCCGAGGATCTGTTCCGGCACCCCATCCACCCCTATACGCAGGCGCTGATTTCCGCCATCCCCACCACGGATCCCGATGCCAGCAAGGAGCTGCAGATCCTGGAGGGTGATATCCCCAGCCCCGTGAATCCCCCTGCCGGCTGCAAGTTCCACACTCGCTGCCGCTACTGCACCGAGATCTGCAAGCAGGTGGTTCCCGAGTGGCGTGAGCTGGAGCCCAACCACTTCGTGGCCTGCCACCATCCCCTGATGAACGGGATGGACAACGGGGCCCAGCAGTAAAAGCGTTTTCGCGGAAAGGACGATCCCATGCTGTTTCAGAAGAGATTGGATCGCGCCAGAAATTTGCAGCGCAGACAGAGAGGACTCCCCGAACTGGGCGAGGAAAACAAGTCTGTTTCCCCCGACGAGGAGGAGCTTGTGGAAATCGAGCGCCCCTCTCCCGCCGATGAAATGGAAAAAGGCGACATGTTTGCCCTGATGCTTTCCGGCTTCTTGACGATCTTTCTTCCGGCGGCCTTGATCCTTACTGCGTTGGCACTTTTGGTCTGTTGGATGTTTGGCCTTTTGTGAAATCATGGAGGGCTGACGCCACGGCTCTTTTGGGTGAAATCATTTCAACAAACAAAATCCCCGGTTTGACCGGGGATTTTGTTTGTTCACTCAACTGCGGCGCGAGTGGACTCACGCAACGGTCGCTGGTTTTGTGCATTTTGCGGTGGTATGATAAGGCCACAACAAAAAAGGAGGACAAAACAATGGATATGGGAAAAGAAATCCGCCGTCTGCGGATGGCTCGCGGCATCACTCAGGAGGCTCTGGCCGCCGCCTTTAACGTGACTGCCCAGACCGTCAGCAAGTGGGAGCTGGGCAACAGCATCCCCGACGTGCAGCTGCTGCCGGAGATCGCCGTATACTTCGGCGTCACCATCGACCAGCTGTTCGCCATGACGCCCGAGCAGCAGATGGAGCGCATTGAGAACCACATCTACGACCGTGGCATGTTCGACGAGGCAGAAGAGCGGCAGCTGGAACAGCAGCTGAACGCTTTCGCCGAGAAGCCGGAGTACAAGGGACAGGCCAAGCTGCTGCTGACCAAGCTCTACAACAACCAGGCCGAGCAGTACCGTCTGCTGGCCGTAGAGTCCGGCAAGGAAGCCGTGGAGCTCACCGGCGGCGACTCCGAGTCTTTGAGCGAGCTGGCCAACGCCTGGGGCAGTTATATCCCCGACTGGAACATCCGCAACCACCATGAACTTATCGGATGGTATACCGACTATTGCCGCGCCAATCCCGGCAACCGCTCTGCTCACATGTGGCTGCTGGACAATCTGATCGACGACCGCCGCCTCACTGAGGCCCGGCAGTGGCTGGAGAAGCTGGCCGTCATTGATAAGACCTTCCGCACCCCCATGTACCGATATATGATCGCCCTGGCGGCAGGAGAGCGTGACGAAGCCGAAAAGCTGCTGCATGAGCTGGAGGCCATGGAGGGTCAGGAGTGGTGCTGGGCCACCACTCTGGGCGACATCTACACCCTGCGCCAGGAGTACGACAACGCCATCGAGTGGTACCGGAAGGGACAGGAGATCCAGCCCTCTCCCAAGTACACCGACAGCGCCATGTGCATCGCCCACATCTGCGAGATCCGGGGCGACAGGGAAGGGGCCATCGCCGCCTACCGCGAGGAGCTGCGCCTCATGAAAGAGGAATGGGGCATTGTCAGCGGCGAACAGCGTGATTTCGTGGAGCGTGCCATCCGCAAGCTGCAATAAAAGACTGTCATTGCGAGGGCCGACAGGCCCGTGGCAATCCGTATCTCAAATGAAAAAGCAGCCGCCACCAGGCGGCTGTTTTTCATGCCATTTCCAGCCCATCCTCTGTTAAGGAATATACCTTGTCAGCGACCTCGTCCAAATACTTTCGGTCGTGTGACACGCTGATGATGGCGCCGGGGAAGGAGCGCAGCAGATTGCGAACCTCCGGACCGGAGAGAGGGGAGAAGTTGCGGGTAGGCTCGTCCAGCAGCAGCACGTTGGCCCCGCTTAGACTCATGCGCAGCAGCAATAGCTTGGCCTTCTGCCCGCCGGACAACTCCCGGATGGGGTGGCTCATTTCCTGCGCGGTATAGCGCAGGGACCCCAAGTAGGTGCGCACCATTGTCACCTCGTCCTTTTGCCCCGATGGCGCCAGATAGTCGATGGGGTTGTTATCCAGCTCCAGCAGCTCCTCGTAATCCTGGGGCATGTAGCAGACGTTCAGATCCGCTCGATGGGTCAGTTGATCCCGGATAAGGCGCAGCAGGGTGGTTTTGCCCACCCCGTTGCGGCCTGTCAGACAGATCTTTTCCGGCCCCCGCACGATCAGGGATACGTTCCGGGCCAGCACCGTGCCATCCGGACGTGTCAGGGCAGGGAGGGAGAGATCCAATACTGTCTTGCCTCGTGGAATGGCCTGTTCGCCGTGGAACTTTACCAGGATGGCAAGCTCCCGCTCCGGGAACTCCGTCATCTGGCTGTGCTCTCGCTCATGGCGCCGCTGGAGGGACATGACGCTGGCCATCTTCTTCTTCAACAGCCGTCCGCCGTGGGGATCCTGCCGCGAGATGGTGTTCTGCTGCTGCTCCACCTTCTGCTGGATGCGGCGGAACTTCTCCATGGCGATCCGCTCCTCCCGCCGCTCGCTTTGGGCCTGCTGAGCCTGCTTGGTGAAACCCGCCTCACGCTCCGCCATGAACTGCCGGAATGGTACGTTGGCCACTGTCCAGCGTGTGACACGCTTGCCCCGCAGCTGCTCCAGCAGCACCACCCGGTTGGCGGTGGCCTCGATGAGGGCCTCGTCGTGGGAGATGAACAGAACCGCCCCCGGGAAGTCACGTATCAGCCTCTCCATCCAGGCCAGGGTATCCGCGTCCACGTCGTTGGAAGGCTCATCCAGCAGCCAAACGTCGCACCGCTCCATCAGCAGCCGTGCCATCTGCAGCTTCACCTTCTCGCCGCCGGAGAGGGTTCCCATGAGCTGGTCGCTGAAGCACACGTCTTCCGGCAGTCCCAAGCGGGAGAGCAGCTGCCGCCGCTCCCGTGGATCCTGCTCCCAAAAGCTATCTGCGGCGCTGAAAAACGCGTATACCGTTTTTTCCTTGTCTGACTCCGGCAGCTCCTGAGGCAGATACCCCAGCTTTTCCCCCTGGTCGGTGCGCATGCCCTCTGCCTCGGCATAGCCTTCGATCAGGGCGGGATCGACAATCCACTTGAGCAGGGTGGACTTGCCGTTGCCCTCCTCGCCTACTATCACCGCCTTGTCGCCGGGGGTCAGCACCAGTTGGAAGCCCTCCAGCAGGGGGTGGAGGTCCTTCCGGTGCCGCATATTCAAATTCTGAATCTGTATCGTAGTAATCACCTTTGCTTTCTGCCCGACAAAAAGGGATCCGCCCGCGTGTGCGGACAGATCCCTGTAAACCCGATAAAATGCCTGTGTGCGCGGAAAATGGCCTTTGAGGGAAACAGATGATCTGATCCGGCGCACGCAGACAAACACCCTCTCCGGGGCGTACGTTAACTGCTCTGCATGGTTGGATCGGTCATCTGTTGATCATGTTTTCACCCTCGCGCCTTTTGGCGCGCCTTTCCGTTTCTGCGCCTATTATACATGCCGCCAGTTCGCCTGTCAATGGGCTCGCGGGCTGGCACTTGACAATTTACCGCCTTCATCGTACAATATCCCCCACAGATGGACGGGAATGATCCATCTGAAGGAGGATGATTGCATGTCAAAGAGGATTATCGTCCTGCTGATTGCCTGTGCCATGGCGCTGTCGCTGTCCGGATGCGGAAAGACCCCCGCCGTAAAGGAGACGGAGCGGCTGATCGCCGCCATCGGCGACGTCACAGCGGACAGCGTTGACGCTGTGGAGGCTGCTGAGGAGGCATATCAGGCGCTGAGCGAGCAGGAGAAGGCGGACGTGAAAAACCACGGCGATCTGGAAGCGGCCCGTACAGAGCTGGACGCCTTGCTGCTGGACGCGCTCCGGACGGATATTGTGGGGACCTGGGTCCTGGATATGGACGTGACGGAGATCCTGGCGGAGAAGATCTCGCCCCAATTTGCCAACCAGGGGCTCTCTTTCGGCGATTATCTGGAGCCATGCGCACTTAAAATCACCCTTGAGCTGCTGGAGGACGGCGTTTTCCGCCTGACGGTCGATGACGCAGCCATGGAGCAGACGCAGGAACGGCTGCTGGAAGCCGCCCGGACCTGCACGGAGGAATACATGCTGCTGGGGATCGCCGCAACGCTGCAGGAGACAGGTGTGGAGGGCGACTTCACCACCCGGGAGGGGATTGAGGCCGCCATCGGCATGCCGCTGGACGAGCTGCTGCAGTCATCGCTGGGCATGGGACTGGACGATTACGCGGCCCGTACCGTGGAGGATCTTCTTGCCGATCCTGCCGGACGCAGCATGGAGGGCAGCTACGAGGTACAGCCGGAGCAGCTGATCCTGTCGAACGCATCGAACCCGGATGATCCGGAGGGGAATATGACGGCCGCTTTTACGCTGGCGGGCGATGAGCTTACGCTGCAGGTGGAGCCTTATATATTTGATCTCACGTCACTGGTGTTTCACCGTGCCGTGGCATAATGATGCGCCGTAAACAACGGCCCTTCGCCATATGGCGAAGGGCCGTTGTTACTTATGGTCAGAGGTTTGAATCTTGCTTTGTATTGAGGAATATGCACAACACGGCGGTGAATGCACCCGACAGCAGAATCACCAGCAGATCCACGGGCGCAAGCACAAGCGCGTCCAGACCATCAAAGAAGAAGCCGGAGCCGAAGCGGTATAGGTGACCGGACAGTAGGATCAGCTCTCCGGCGTACATGGCGGCGGTGATGACTACAGCTGCCAGCGCAGGCAGCACGATGGACAAAGCCGTCTTCTTTCCCAGCAGCAGCGAGCCCGCGAACACGCCCACGGTGACGCCCAGCAGCACGAAAAACAGCGCCATCAGCACAGCGGACAGGGGAGACACAGTCAGCTCGCCGGTTCGGTAGAAGGCGGTGAAGCAGGCCCAGATGCACATACCAAGGAAGGCCAGGGCGGTGACGGCCTGAACGGTCAGCGGCTTTTTGCGCGCTGTCTCTCCGTCACACAGAACACGGACAAGGCCGTAGATCACATTCAGCAGGGATAGGATGATGACCACGGAAATCAGGTAGAAGTGGAGCTTGAAGGCGGGACTGTAGCCGCCCAGCAGCACGTCCACGGCCTCCCAGACCCGGGTCTGGTACTGCTCCGGCGGGACGTAGCACAGGGCCATCTGCCAACTCTCCAGGAGCACCGGCTCCGTGGTCTGCACCAGGATCTTCGTCTCCATGATCCACTCCAGGACGAAAAACGCGGCGGTGGAGCACAGCGCGCCGGGCAGCAGCGCCCACTTGCCCGCCAGCTTCCGCCAAAGAGGCAGCAGCAGCGTGCCCAGCACAAGCGCTGCGGCAATGGGAGTATAGGGAATCACGTATTTGGGGTAGCGCTCCAGGGGTACAGCGCCGTTTCGTACCACCTCAGCGGCTACGTTGACGCCCATATAGATGGGGTAGGCGCACAGCAGGATGGTCAGCGCAAGAAGCAGGAACCACAAGGTGGTGCATTTTTTGCTGTTCATGGGAATACCTCCTTATCCGGTGATATCCTGATAGAGAATGCAGTGGTGATACCCGGCGTTTGCCTGAGAACTGACTATCCCTGCCCAGATGCCCTCCATGGTGGCGGTGGGATCGTCCAGAAGCACGTAGTTGTCATAGGTGTCATAGGCAGCGTTCCGGGGCGCCTTGCCGGTGAAATGCAGCAGATAGGGGAAGGTGTCCTCGTAGTCCAGCTCCCGCTCGTCACTGAGCCGTACTTTGACGGAGTAAGTCTCCCCGTCGTATTCCACCAGATAGAAAAACAGTTTGGGGTATTGGTCCTTCTCCCGGGCGTAGAGTTCCGGGCTGACCCGTTCAGGATCCAGCGTGTAATAGTGGGCGCACAGCACACGTGCGCTCTTGCCTGCGCTGACGGCCTTGAAGAAGGCATCCCAGACCGCCTTGCCGGAGGTGCATCGGAGGCCCTCCATCACCACCACGTTGCTCTCCTTTGCCTTTTCCAGCGACTCGTCGGCGGAGCAGACCTCATCGAAAAGGGAGATGTCAGGCTCTTTCGCACCGCATCCGGTATACAGGCCCAGTAGCAGAGCCAGCGTAAGCAAAATGGGTAGATATTTCATCATTGTTTCTCCTTTCACGCGGCGTTGGTCAGCAGGGTGATGAGGATGGCCGCAGCCAATACGCCGAAACCAATCAGGGACAGAACGGTCATCCGCCGGAAGGACAGCACGTTCTCAATCCGGGTCTGCACCTTGGCCCCGCCGAAGGCGGAGGCGAACAGGCTCTTGCCGCTGGTGCAATCCAGCAGGGCGCGGGCATAGGCGCGGCGGTCGTCATCGCTGCGCCGGGCCAGCGCCGTCTCGTCGCAGGCGAGCTCCAGATCGCCCAGAAACAGCTTCAGATAGAGCCAGGCCAGGGGGTTGAACCAGTGGACAGCGGTAACGGCAAAGACCAGCAGTCGCCACAGGTTATCAAGGCGGCGGATGTGGGCGTTCTCATGGGCAAGGACCCAGGTCAGGTCCCGGTCTCGCCAGTTCTCCGGCACCACGATCCGGGGCCGCAGCACACCATACACGGCGGGTGAGGATACCTTCTCCGAGCAGTGGACGTTGCCGTACAGGTGGGCGGCGCTTCTCAGCTCCCGCAGTGTAGTCACATAGATCATACCCCAGGCCAGCAGCAGCGCCGCCGCGCCAACGGACCACACCACTGCGCCAACGCGGAACACGGTTTCCAGTAGATTCACCCTGTAGGCGATGGGAAAGTACCTGTTGGCCGCCATGGCGGCGTTGGTAAAAGAAAATTCCACATCGGCGGCGGGCTGGTAGACCACCACAGTGCGCGTGGTAAACCGGGAGATCAGCGTCATAAGACTGTACTTGCTGTTGATCCACACCGGAACGGCAAAGCGCAGAAACGGCGCTACCCACAGCACGGCAGCAATCCGGCGGGGAATCGGCCGTATTGAACGGATCGCCAGCACGATCAGTCCCATGAGGGAACCGATAAGGCTCATATTGAAGACCCAGTAGAAGATCTCACTGAACATGGCCGTCAACGCCCGTCAATGAGCCGCCGCAGCTCGTCAATCTCGTCGTCGGAGAGCTGCTCGTCCTCCAGCAGGGCGGAGAACAGGGCCTTTCGTGACCCGCCGAACACCTTGCGCAGCAACGTGTTCGCCTCCGTTTTCCGCGCCGCATCCCGTGAGATGATGGGCGTGCAGAGAAAGCCCGGCTCATCACGACGGAGAATGCCCTTGGCCTCCAGTTTTTTGATGACTGTGTAGGTGGTATTCTTGTTCCAGCCGATGGATTCCGCCGCTATCCGGCTGACTTCTTTGGCGGGAAGGGGTCCGTGATCCCAAAGGATCTCCATCACCTTGGCCTCGCTGTCAAATAGCCTTTCCATATAAGCACACCTCCAAACTATTGCTGTAGTACATACTATCACAATAGTCTGAGGCTGTCAAGAAAATAATCCGGCGGGGATTTCTCCCCGCCGGATCATGCCATCATTCGGTTTTCCGGTTCCGTCAGCCGATGACGGTGGTGTAGATGGTGGAGCTGCTGCCCTGGGTCAGCTTCCAGAAGTAGACGTTGTTGCTGGCGTTGCGGGCGATCATGAAGTAGTTGCTGGTGGAGAAGCCCAGGTGAGTAAAGCTGCGGCTGGCGGCGTTGGTGGCGTCCACAGTCTCGCCGTCCATGGCCAGGGACCAGCGGCAATAGCTGGCGGTGTTGGTCCTGTAGCTGTACAGGTAGCTGCCCTTGCTGGCCAGATACGTGCCGGTGGCGGCGTTCCGGATGGCATACTTGCCGCTGGCCGCTGTGATGTTGAACACATAGGCGTCGTTGACGCCGGTGAGCACGTTGCCGTTCAGCGTCATGCCGGTGTTGGCATAGGCCACGGAGCCTCCGGCGGTCTTGGACTCATACTTCTTGGTGCCGGTCAGTCCCTTCAGGGCGTACATGCCGGAGGCGGTCTTGCCGTAGGTGATGACATACTGTCCGGTCCAGTCGGTGGGGGCGGAGGTCATCAGCTCGTAGCCGGCGGCGGTGGTCTCGGTCTTGGAGTACAGGGCCTTCAGGGTGATGCTGGCGGTGGCGGCATAGGCGCCGGTGAGAACGGTGGGCATCACGGCGGCGTTGTTGACGTCCTCGGTGACCCAGCCCAGGAAGGTGTAGCCGGCAGGAGCGCCTGCGGTGGGCAGGTTGATGGTGCCGCCCTCATGGCAGATCATGTCGGCGGGAGCCGTCACGCCGGCAGGCACGGAGAAGCTGACCAGATAATCGTTGCCCAGAGGATCGGTGTAGCTGTCCACGAAGGAGTAGCCGCAGACGGTGCAGGTGTGGGTGGTGTAGCCCTGAGCCGTGGCGGTGGGGGCGGTGACCACATCGTTGAAGGTGCAGTTCTCGGTCTCCTTCTCGCCGCATTCACAGGTGCGGCTGTGGGTACCGTTGTTGTTGGAGGCCCAGCCGCCGAAGCTGTGGGTGTGGGGCTCCGGGGTCTCGGTGCTGGGGCTGGTGGTGTAGATG
>CAMVMU010000024.1 GCA_947168655.1 uncultured Oscillospiraceae bacterium | reverse complement strand
CGCCGGACTCGGCCACGATCTTCTGGATCACGCTGCCGCCCTTGCCGATGACCTCACGAATCTTGTCCGGGTCAATGTGCAGGGTAAGCATCTTGGGGGCGTAGGGGCTGACCTCGGGTCTGGGCTCGGAGATCACGGGCAGCATGATCTGGTCCAGGATCTGCACGCGGGCGTCGTAGGTGATGTCCAGGGCGTTGCGGATGATGTCCATGGTCAGGCCATCGTTCTTCAGGTCCATCTGGATGGCGGTGATGCCCTGTTTGGTGCCGGCCACCTTAAAGTCCATCTCACCGTGGAAGTCCTCCACGCCCTGGATGTCGATAAAGGTGGTAAAGGAGCCGTCGTCGTCCTGAATCAGACCGCAGGAAATGCCGGCCACGGGTGCCTTGATGGGCACACCGGCGTCCATCAGAGCCAGGGTGGAACCGCAAATGGAGCCCTGGGAGGTGGAGCCGTTGGAGGAAACCACCTCGGACACCACGCGGATGGCATAGGGGAACTCCTCCACGGAGGGGATCACGGGCAGCAGGGCGCGCTCAGCCAGAGCGCCGTGGCCGATCTCGCGGCGGCCGGGGCTGCGGGCCGGCTTGGCCTCGCCCACGGAGTAGCCGGGGAAGTTGTAGTGGTGCATATAGCGCTTCTCGGTCTCTTCCCAGATGGTGTCCAGCTTCTGGTTGGCGGACAGGGTATCGAGAGTGGCCACGGACAGCACCTGGGTCTGGCCGCGGGTGAACAGGCCGGAGCCGTGGACGCGGGGCAGCACACCCACCTCGGCGGCCAGGGGACGGATCTCATTGCGCTGACGACCGTCAACGCGGTGGCCCTCCAGCAGCCAGGCCTTGACAATCTTCTTCTGGAACTTATAGGTGATCTCGTCCAGATACTGGTCCATGTTGGGGAACTCTTCCAGATACTTCTCATGCCAGTGCTCGATCATCTCGTTCCAGCGGGCCTCGCGGACGTTCTTGTCGTCGGTGTCCATGGCGGCCTTGGCCTCGTCCATGAAGTCGGCCACGATGCGCTCGAACAGCACGTTGTCGAAGTCGGCGTGGGGATAGTCGAACTTGGGCTTGCCGATCTCGGCCACCATCTGGTTGATGAGGGCGACCTGCTTCTGGTTCTCCTCGTGGGCGGAGCGAATGGCCTCGAACATGACGTCGTTGGGCACCTCATTGGCGCCGGCTTCGATCATGACCACCTTCTTGCCGGTGGAGACCACGGTCACGTCCAGGTCGCTGACCTTGCGCTGCTCGGCGTTGGGGTTGAACACCAGCTTGCCGTCCACCAGACCCACCTTCAGGGCGCCCACAGGGCCGTTCCAGGGGATGTCGGAGATGGCCAGGGCGGCAGAAGTGCCGATGAGGCCGCAGATCTCGGGGGAGCAGTCGTGGTCCACGCTCATGACGGTGCACATGACGGACACGTCGTTGCGGAAATCATAGGGAAACAGGGGGCGGATGGGGCGGTCAATGACGCGGGAGGTCAGAATGCCCTTTTCGCCGGGACGGCCCTCACGGCGGTTGAAACTGCCGGGGATGCGGCCCACGGCGTACAGCTTCTCCTCAAAGTCCACGCTCAGGGGGAAGAAGTCGATGCCGTCACGGGGACGGGGGGCGGCGGTGACGCAGCACAGCACGCTGGTGTCGCCGTAGGTGACCATGACGGCGGCGTTGGCCAGCTCAGCCAGCTTGCCCACCTCCAGGGAGAGGGGACGGCCGGCCAAATCCATGGTGTACTTGCGGTAGTTGGGGAACTGGCGATGGGTAATAATGGTTGACATGATAGATTGCTCCTTTTCTCTGAATCTCCCGCAGAAGGAGCAAGCCGTTTAGCACTTGAAAACACGTCTCCGGGGTTGCCGAAGGCCCATTTTCAAGTTCTAAAAGCCCTGCCCGTTCCTCCGCGGGGCGGATGGTTGGGGTTGGTGAAATGTGAAAGAAGGGTGGTGCGCAAGGCACACCACCCTGTTTTCCCTCAATTACTTGCGCAGGCCCAGCTTGGCGATCAGGGCACGATAACGCTCGATGTCCTTCTTGGCCAGGTAGTCCAGCAGGCGACGGCGCTTACCGATCATCATCTGCATGCCGCGGCGGCTGTGGAAGTCGTGGGGATGCACCTTCAGATGGGCGGTGAGCTGGTTGATCCGCTCGGTCAGGATAGCGACCTGGACCTCGGGAGAACCGGTGTCGGTCTCATGGGTACGGTTGGCCTCGATGATAGAGGTCTTCTGATCTTTCAGCATCATTGTGGGTTTCCACCTTTCTCATAGTATTGCCCACGGTCTGAGTGGCGGGACAGGTGAAATCGATCCGCGTCACCAAGAGGGGGGCCGTCCGTACGCAATGTCGCGTACTTTGTAAGATTACCACACCAAATGTTATTTGTAAAGGACAATTTTCCAAAAAACTGGATCTTTTTTCGAAAAACCGGACCAATTTACGCTTACCGGATCTCAATGGCGCCGGTGGGACAGCTGTCCGCCGCCGTCTGTGCGTCGGCTTGGAGCTCCACGGGGATCTCGTCGGTTACCGCCTGCGCGCTGCCGCCCTCCTCGGGCAGGTGGAACACCTCCGGGCAGATGGTGGGACACAGGCCGCACTGGATACAGGCCTTTTGCAGAACATTTGCGTGCATTTTCCGCGCCTCCTCATATAATATATCCCCAGTATGCCCGGAAAAAACTTGAAAAATACCTCTTGACAGATCCAAAGAGGCATAGTATGCTAAGTGTACTAATTCGATTAGTACACTTAGCGGAATACAGTTGAAAGGGGTGGGATGGAGATGATCCATCTGGACTATCGGGATGCCCGGCCCATCTACGAGCAGGTCAAGGACGGCCTGCGCCGCCTGATGGTAACGGGCGTGCTTCGCAGCGGCGAAAAGCTGCCCTCGGTACGGCAGCTGGCCACGGAGCTGACGGTGAACCCCAACACCGTGGCCCGGGCCTACAGCGAGCTGGAGGCAGAGGGCTTCGTGTGCACCGTAGGCGGCAAGGGCACCTTCGTGGCCGAGGGGCAGACCCAGAACGACAGCCGCAAACGGGAACTGACGGAGCGTCTCATGCCGATCCTGCAGGAGCTGCGGGAGTTGGGGCTCACGCGGGAGGAGTTCCTGCAACTTTGGGAAGGAGGCGAGGACCGTGCTTGAGGCAAAAAACGTAGTCAAGACTTTTGACGGTTTCCGGGCACTGGACGGGGCCACCATGACGGTGCCCCGGGGGGCTGTGTATGGACTGGTGGGTCCCAACGGAGCCGGCAAATCCACCATCATCCGCCATCTGACGGGTGTGTACCGGCCCGACAGCGGCGAGCTGCTGCTGGACGGCGAGCCGGTATGGGAGAATCCCGCCGTCAAGCGCCGCATGGCGGTAATCGGCGACGACTGGTACTATTTCCCCCAGGCCTCCATCGCGGAGATGGCCCGGTTCTATGAGGGGATGTACCCCACCTTCAGCCGCGAGCGGTATGAGAAGATGAAGGCGGTGTTCCCGCTGAAGGAGAAGCAGCCCATCCGCCGCATGAGCAAGGGCATGCAGAAGCAGGCGGCCTTCTGGCTGACCATGAGCTGCATGCCGGAGGTGCTGGTGCTGGATGAGCCGGTGGACGGCCTCGATCCGGTGATGCGCCGCCAGGTGTGGTCCCTGCTGTTGGACGACGTGGCCGCCCGTGGCACCACGGTGCTGGTGTCCTCCCACAACCTCCGGGAGCTGGAGGATGTGTGCGACCACGTGGGCATCATGAGCCGCGGCAAGGTCCTGCTGGAGCGGACCCTCAGCGAGCTGCAGGACAACACGGTGAAGCTGCAGGTGGTGTTCCCCGGCGAGGTGCCGGTGCTGCCCGCCGAGCTTCACATCCTGCACCACTCCAACGTGGGAAGGGTGCACACCTACATCGTCCGGGGCAGCAGCGAGGAGATCCTGCGGCGGATGCAGATCACAAATCCGGTACTGTTGGAGGCCATCCCTCTGACCCTGGAGGAGATCTTTATCTATGAAATGGGAGGTGAGGACTATGCGGTCCGTGACATCGTGCTCTAAGACTCTGATCCGCAGCGACTGGCGGCGCTTCTGGCCGCTGACCTTCCTGTACGCATTCGTCTCCTTCTTCATCATGCCCGTGGGCATCTGGAACGAGGGGGGCTACACCTATTATGCCAACGGCGTCATGAGCGAGGCGGAGATTTTGGCAAATCGGGCGTATTCCATGGCATCCCACGTGTACGGGACGCTGACGGCCTTCACGATCATCAACCTGTTTCTGGGCGTGGGTTTGGCCATGGTGCTGTTCGGCTACCTGATGAAGTCCAACTCCGTTGGCTTGATGCACGCCCTGCCCGTCAGCCGGACCCGGCAGTTTTTGGCCCACTTCGGCGCCGGCATGTCCATGCTGACGGCGGCCAACCTCCTCACCTTTGTGCTGTCCCTTCTGATGGAGGGACTGATCGGTGTTGTGGACGTGCTGCCGCTGCTGATCTGGCTGCTGGTGACGGAGCTAGTGGGCTTCTTCTTCCTGGCCTTTGGAGCCCTGTGCGCCATGGCCACCGGCTGGCTGCTGGCGGTGCCGGTGATCTATTTCGGCCTCAACTTCGTGGTCATGGCCTATCACCTGCTGTTTGACGCGGTCACCGCGCTCCTGTGGCCCGGCCATCACAGCGTGACGAATCCCGGCGGAGCGGTGGAATGGATGACGCCGGTGGCGAAGCTGGTCAACGTCCTGGGCGACCGGCATGACTTGGGCGAGGAGACCTATCGGAAGGGCGCCACGCTGTTCACCGTGAACCCCAAAGCGCTGCCCACACTGCTGATCTATGCCCTGGCGGGCGTGGCTCTGCTGGCCTTTGCCTGGGTGTTGTACCGCGCCCGTCACAGCGAGTCCGCCGGTGACGCCATTGTGTTCCCGTGGCTGCGCCCGGTGGTGAAGTACGTGATCTCCATCGCGGCGGGCATTGCCCTGGGATTCTTTGTCCACGAGGTCGTCTTCGGCGGCGGCCAAAACGTGATCGGCCTCATTATCTGCCAGATGATCATGGGCGGCATCGTGTTCTGCGGCGTGGAGATGCTGCTGCGCAAGTCCTACAAGATCTTTGACCGGCGCACGCTTCTGGGCCTGGCGGCCCTGTGGCTGGCTCTCATCGCCGTGTGCGTGTGCATCAGGCTGGACATCACCGGCCGGGAGCGGCGAGTGCCCACAGCGGCGCAGGTGGAGAGCGTGAGCATTGGCGGCGGCGGGATCGTAGGCGTGGACACCGACGATCTGAAGGCCATCGGGGCGGTCACGGATCTGCACCGGCTCGTGGTGAAGCAAAGTGAGCCTATATACGCCCACACGACCTATATCAACATGACCTATTACCTGCGCAGCGGAGAGATCATGTCGCGGGGCTATTGGGTGAATCTGGACGATCAGGACCAGTATCAGGCGTACACGGAGCTGCTCAACTGCGAGACCGTGCGCCGGAGGCTGCTGATAGACGAATACGACCGCTACGGCAGTCAGTTCAACTACGGCTATGTCACCAACTTTATGGACGATGAGAATCTGAGGCTGACTCCCGGCCAGTGCCTCGCCCTGTACCGTGCGCTGGGGCGGGATATGGAGCGCCGCGTCACTCCGGAAATGCTGGAGCATGAGATTCCTGAGCTGGAGATCGTGCTGGACACCGACCAGGGCGAGTACAGGATCTGCCGGCTGCGCCCCGACTGCACCGACACGCTGGAACTGCTGGAGCGGTACGGTTTGACCATTCCGGAGGAAAGTTACGAGGATAAATGGTAAAAAGCTGACAAACAGACAGAGGAGCGGCAATCGCCGCTCCTCTTTTACGTTCTGATTTGTCATTGCGAGGGCCGAAGGCCCGTGGCAATCCGTTTTTCCCGCCAGAGGGGGACGGATTCCCGCGTCACCAGTCTGCGGACTGGTTCCTCGGAATGACGCGATATATTACTCGTTGGTGTAGTTGTCGAAGTACCCCTGGATGTAGACGATGGGGGTGCCCTTGTCGCCGGAGCCGGAGGTCAGGTCGCACAGGGAGCCGATGAGGTCGGTGAGGTTCCGGGGGGTGGTGCCCTCGGAGATCATGTTGCCCACCAGAGAGACCTTGGCGTCCTTGGCCCGGATCTTCTCGGAAATGGCCTGCTGCAGCGCCTCGCCGTTGAGGTTGGCGAACTCCTTGTCCGCCAGGTACTTCAGCTTCAGCTCATTGGGGGTGCCGATGAGGCCGTCGGTGTAGCCGGGGGACACCACGGGGTCCGCCAGCTCCCAGATCTTGCCCACGGGATCCTTAAAGGCGCCGTCGCCGTAGACCATGGCCTCGATGCGCTTGCCGGTGGCTTCGCTCATGAGGCGGCCGATCTCGCGGGCCACGGTCATGGTGTCCCGGGGGAAGAGCTTGATGCGCTCCTCGTCGGCCTTGTTGCTGCCCAGCAGACCGTAGGTGTCATTGTAGCCGCTGCCGTCCACCGGGGCGTTCAGCAGATCGTCCAGCCCCAGCACCACCTTGGCGCCGGCGGCCTTCAGCAGCCGCTTGGACCGTGCCCGGGTATGGATATCGCAGCAGATGACGGTGTCGGTGTAGTCCAGGATCGTCTGCACCCGGTTGGCGAACACGATCTCCGCCTGTGCGCCCATAGACTCGATGAGCTCCTGATAATAGGCCACGTAGTCCACGCCGGTGAAGGGGTGGATCACCTGGCCAAAGGCGGCGCGGAACTGCTCCAGGTTCAGCACGTCGTGCCAGGGGTCGATGCCCGCCTCGTCCAGCTGGTCCAGGCTCACCAGATGGTTGCCCACCTCGTCGGAAGGATAGGACAGCATGAGGACCACCTTCTCGCAGCCCCCGGCAATGCCCTTGAGCAGCAGGGAGAAGCGGTTGCGGCTGAGGATGGGGAAGGTGACGCCCACGGTCTTGCCGCCGGTCTTGGCGCGGACGTCGGCGGAGATCTGGGAAACGGTGGCGTAGTTGCCCTGGCAGCGGGCCACCACGGACTCGGTCACAGCCACCACGTCCCGGTCCCGGGCCTCGATGCCGCCGCTCTTCAGTGCGGCCAGCACGGCGTCTGTCACGCCGGTGACGATGTTGTCGCCCTCGCGGAAGATGGGCGCGCGGATACCTCTTGCCACGGTGCCGATCAGTCTGCTCATGAAAACATCTCCTTTATATATCAACAGTTTGTAAATACGCATCTGCCGGGCACAGGCCCAACATAACAATTATAGCGCAAATCTGCAATAAGTACAATACCGGTTTTCAATGAGATACATTAGGAAAACAGATGAAAGGGACGCTGTGTACAGCACAGCGTCCCTTTCCGGACTTATTTGAAGTTGTGGGCGTCCTGCAGCACCATGTCCTTGACCTTCATCAATCGGGTGGTGTTGCCGCGCTCATTCTCGTCCAGCTTCATGGAGATGTAGCGGATGTTCCGCTGGGTCTCCGGGATCATGACGTATTCCAGCGCGTTGACGCGGCGGCGGGTCTTCTCGATCTCCTGGGCCAGCAGCTGCATGGATTTCTCCACCTCCGCCAGCTCCAGCATATCCCGGAACACGCTGTTGAGCGCCTCCAGGGCGGCATCCAGCTCACCGCTGGTCTGGGCAAAGCCGTAGGGGTAGATCTCGCTGCCGTCGCCGCCGGTGGTGCGGAAGTCATAGGATGGCACGTTCACCGACATGATGTTGCGGAAGCTGACGTCCAGCTCCACACCGGCCTTGGGATAGAGCAGGGCCTGCTCCAGGATCTCAGGGCCCATGACGGCGGAGGCAACGGCAATGGCGCCGTTGGCCCGCTGGAGGCCCTCCTCCACCTTCTTGCGCAGAATGCGGTTGCGGCGGACGATGTCCAGGAACTGCTTCATCATCTCGTCCCGCTTGTCCTTGAGCAGCTTGTGCCCTCGCACAGCGGTTTTCAGCCGTCCCTTCAGCCGCGTCAGCTCCATGCGGGTAGGGTTGATGGTTTTACCGGCCATGGCGCACCTCAGCCTTTCTTGGGCAGGTACTTGTCCAGCATCTCCGGCTTGATACGTTTCAGCTCAGACCGGGGGATCATGCTCAGCAGCTCCCAGCCCAGATCCAGCGTCTGCTGGATGGAGCGGTTCTCCTCAAAGCCCTGGTTGACGTAGCGCTTCTCGAACTCATCGGCAAACTTGGCGTACACCAGGTCGATGGGGCTCAGGGCGGCTTCGCCCAGGATGGTCATCAGCTCCTTGGCCTCCTTGCCGGAGGCGTAGGCGGCGAACAGCTGGTTCATGGTGGGAGCGTGATCCTCCCGGGTCTTGCCCTCGCCCACGCCCTTGTCCTTCAGACGGCTCAGGCTGGGCAGCACGTCCACGGGGGGCTGGATATTCTTGCGGTACAGGTCGCGGCTGAGGATGATCTGGCCCTCGGTGATGTAGCCCGTCAGGTCGGGGATGGGGTGGGTCTTGTCGTCCTCGGGCATGGTCAGAATGGGGATCATGGTGATGGAGCCCTTGCAGCCCAGACGCCGGCCGGCGCGCTCATACAGGGAGGCCAGGTCGGTGTACAGATAGCCGGGATAACCGCGGCGGCCGGGGACCTCCTTCTTGGCGGCGGAGACCTCACGGAGAGCCTCGGCGTAGTTGGTGATGTCGGTCATAATGACCAGGACCTGCATCTCCTTCTCAAAGGCCAGATACTCGGCAGCGGTCAGCGCCATACGGGGCGTGGCGATACGCTCCACAGCCGGGTCGTTGGCCAGGTTGGTGAACAGAACGGTGCGGTCGATAGCGCCGGTGCGCTTGAACTCGCGGACGAAGAACTCGGACTCCTCAAAGGTGATGCCGATGGCGGCGAACACCACGGCGAAGTTGGAGGTATCGTCCAGTACACGGGCCTGGCGGGCGATCTGGGCCGCCAGATTGGCGTGGGGCAGACCGGAGCCGGAGAAAATGGGCAGCTTCTGGCCGCGAACCAGGGTGTTCAGACCGTCGATGGTGGATACGCCGGTCTGGATGAACTCATTGGGGTAGTCACGGGCGGCGGGGTTCATGGGCAGGCCGTTGATGTCCATGTACTTCTCGGCCAGCAGCTCGGGGCCGCCGTCAATGGGCTGGCCCATGCCGTTGAACACGCGGCCCAGCATATCGCCGGACACGCCCATCTGCAGGGGGTGGCCCAGAAAGCGGATCTTGCTGTCCCGCAGGTTGATGCCGGCGGAGCTGTCAAACAGCTGCACCACGGCGCGGTCGCCGTTGACCTCCAGCACCTTGCAGCGGCGGACGGTGCCGTCGTTGAGCTGGATTTCCGCCAGCTCGTCATAGGTGACTCCCTCCACCTGCTCAACCACCATCAGAGGTCCGGAGACCTCATGGATGGTGCGGTATTCCTTCATCATTCGTCCTCACCAGCCTTTCTGATCAGCTCATTGACCTCGCGGTCCATGTCCAGACCGATCTCCTCGTACTCCTGGGCGTATTTGTCCACCTCGGTGTACTTGGCCCAGCCCAGCCGCTCGCGGGAGGGCGTGGTGAACAGATCCTGCAGCGACACGTTCTTGGCGATGGCGCCGCGGCAGAGATTCTCATAGTGGAGGATCAGACCCAGCAGCTGCTTCTGGCGATCGAAGCTGGAGTAGGAGTCCACGTCCACAAAGGCGTTCTGCTGCAGGAAGTCCTCGCGGAGCATACGGGCGATCTCCAGCGTCAGCTGATCGCCGGCGGACAGGGAGTCCTTGCCGACCAGCTGGACGATCTCATTGAGCTCGTTCTCCTCCTGCAGCAGGTGCATAGCCCGGCTGCGGTTGGTCATGAACTCGGGACCGAGATTCTCATCGAACCAGGGGCGCATGGAGTCCAGATACAGGGAATAGGAGTTCAGCCAGTTGATGGCGGGGAAGTGACGGCGATAGGCCAGAGAGGCGTCCAGAGACCAGAACACCTTGACAATGCGCATGGTGCCCTGGCTGACGGGCTCGGAGAGGTCGCCGCCGGGAGGCGACACGGCGCCAACGGCGGTCAGAGAGCCGGTGCGGCCATCGGAGCCCACGCACTGCACCATGCCGGCGCGCTCGTAGAACTGGGCAAGACGGGAGGCCAGGTAGGCGGGGTAACCCTCCTCACCGGGCATCTCCTCCAGACGGCCGGACATCTCACGCAGGGCCTCGGCCCAGCGGGAGGTGGAGTCGGCCAGAACGGCGACGTCGTAGCCCATGTCGCGGAAGTACTCGGCGATGGTGATGCCGGTGTAGATGGAGGCCTCGCGGGCCGCCACGGGCATATCGGAGGTGTTGGCGATCAGCACGGTGCGCTTCATCAGAGGCTCGCCGTTGCGGGGGTCCTTCAGCTCGGGGAACTCCATCAGAACGTCGGTCATCTCGTTGCCGCGCTCGCCGCAGCCGATGTAGACCACGATGTCCACGTCGGACCACTTGGCCAGCTGGTGCTGCACCACGGTCTTGCCGGAGCCGAAGGGGCCGGGCACAGCGGCGGTGCCGCCCTTGGCAATGGGGAACATGGTGTCGATGACGCGCTGGCCGGACTGGAGCGGCGTCACAGGCGGGAACTTCTTCTGATAGGGACGGCCCACGCGAACCGGCCACTTCTGCACCATGGTCAGTTCACGCAGCTCACCCTTATCGGTGCGGATCTTGGCAATCACGTCCTGGATGGTGTAGCTGCCATCGGACGCCAGCCACTCCACGGTGCCGCGGAGACCGTTGGGCACCATGATCTTGTGGAGGACGGAAGCGGTTTCAGGTACGGTGCCCAGCACGTCGCCGGCGATGACGCTGTCGCCCACTTTGGCAACGGGCGTCCACTGCCACTGCTTGTCCCGGGGCAGGGGAGGAACCTCAATACCACGGGTGATATTGGCACCCACACGCTTGACGATCTCCTCCAGCGGGCGCTGGATGCCATCGTAGATGTTTTCGATCAGACCGGGGCCAAGCTCCACGCTCAGGGGCGCGCCGGTGGTTACCACGTCGGCGCCGGGGCCAAGGCCGGAGGTCTCCTCGTAGACCTGGATGGAGGCGCGGTCGCCGGTCATATTCAGAATTTCACCGATCAGACGCTGAGGACCTACGCGGACGACGTCGGCCATATTGGCATCGGCCATGCCGTCCGCTACCACCAGCGGGCCGGATACTTTGATGATCTTTCCCATATGTTGCGTTGCTCTCCTTTCAAGAGATGTCTGCGCCCACGGCGCGCTCCACCGCGCTCTGCAGCGCCGCCTCGGCCAGACCCAGGGAACCGGTCTTGCCGGGGATCAGAATAATGGCGGGGACGGCAAAGTCCTTATACTTGGCGATCTCCGCGCGGAGGGGAGTGGACAGCTGCTCGGTCAGGTAGATGATGGCGTAGTCCTCCTGCACCAGGCGGTGCAGGGTGGCGCGGGCTGCGTCGTCGGTCTCCACGAAGAAGACGTCCAGGCCGAGGGCCTTAAAGCCCAACACGCTGTCCCGGTCGCCGATCACAGCGATCTTATACATAGCAATCACGCAGCCTTTCCCGGATAGTGTCGCTGTCCAGCCCGGCCAGACGACCGGCCATAATGATGCGGGCAGCGGTAAACTCGTTCTCCATTGCCGCCACGTAGCCGATAGCCACCTCGGGGCCAAAGGGTACGCTGTGGGTCTCGCCCACCTTGGCCAGCACGGCATTGTCGCAGGCTTTTTCAAAGGCGGTCAGGCTGCCGCCGGCCACGGCATTTTCGCCCAGCACTGCCGCTTCCCGCAGGGGGGTAGCGCGGTACAGCGGGGCCACGCCGTTGCCGATTTCAGCCAGGATCCGCGCCACACTGACGGCACCGCCCTCAAACAGCACCTGCTGCAGAAAAGCGGCGGCACGGTGCATCCGCTGCGTGCGGACAACCGAGCGGAGATTGGCCGCGTCGATCTGGGTGCGGACGTAGTCCACCAGGAACGCGCAGCCGGAGGATTTGGCCAGATCCAGCATCTCGGCAAAATAGGCCTTGTCCAGCACAAAATCGCTGCGCTGGGGATCGCCCGTCTCAGCCAGCACCCGGGCGGATTCCTCGGCCGCGCCCTTCATGGGGGCGGGCAGGAAATCCCACTTGCCGGTCTGCTGATATTTGGCGGACATGTCGGCGGAGCGAATGCGCCCGGCATCCACCAGCAGGGCGGTGACGTCGGCGCCCTGGCTCTTGATCAGGGCCTTGATATTGTGGTAATCGTATTTCAGCTTGAACACGTCCAGCAGGGCGGGGTCAGGCATAAACTTCGCCAGGTCGGCGAACAGGTCGGCGCGCACCTGGGACAGCGCCTGGTTGAGGCCGGCCTCGCTCTGGGGGTCGAAGGGGGGATAGCCCAGCTCCGTCAGCACCTGGGCGCATTCGGCAGGCGTCTCCGCCTGGAGCATGCGCTCCATGCGGGGCTTTGACAACAGGTTTCGCTCCAGACTGCGGATACGGGCGGACAAAAAGAGGTAATCGGTATCCTTGATCTTCTTTTTAGCCAAAGGGATGCCCCCTCTCAGTCAAACAGGATGTGCGCCACGTCGGAGGCCAGCTCCTGGCGCAGCTGCCGCAGCGTCGTGTCAAAGGCACAGTTGATCTCCACCAGGCCCTTCTTCAGCACAAGGCCGCCGCCCAGCTCTCTGGTTTCATCGGAAAGAGTAAAGGATGCGCCGGGCTTAGCGGCGTTGGCGGCAGCGACCACGGCCTGCCCCACGGTGTCGTGGTCGGCTTTGGCGAGGATCAGTTCCTGGTCGCCGGTGCCGTTGTCAACTGCCAGCTTGGCCAGCAGGGCGATGTACTCATCCCGGGGCAGTGCGCGCAGCGCATCGGCGGCCTTGGCAAAGGCCTCATCGATGCAGGCCTGCTTGGCGGAGAGCAGCATCTGGCGGCGCTCCATGTCAGCGCTGCCGGCCAGACGCTCCAGCCGCTCGGCCAGGTCGCGCTGCCGCTTTTTCTCGGCATCGGCGGTCATCTGAGCGGCCTGGGCTTTGAAACCGGCCTGCGCCGTCTCAATGCGCTTGCCGGCCTCGGCCAGGATGGCGTCGGCCTCAGCCTGTCCATCCCGACGGATGCGCTCGGTGATTTTTTCCAGTCCGTTCATGGCACCCTCCTTACAGGGCGTTCATGAGCAGCAGAATGGTGGCCAGCAGGGACAGGATGGCGTAGAACTCCACGATACCGCAGAAGATAATGCCCTTGGTGGATGCCTCGGGGTGCTTGGCCACGATGTTCACGGAAGCAGCGGCCACGCGGCCCTGGAAGAGGGCGCTGAGCCAGCCGCCGAAGGTGATGGGCAGGCAGGCCAGGAAGATGCGCATGCCCTGCATGGTGGAGATGTCGATCTTGCCGGTGCCGCCGAAGATGCCCAGGGTCAGCAGAACGAAGAACCACGCCACCATGCCGTACAGGCCCTGGGTGCCGGGCAGCACCTGCAGGATCAGGCACTTGGTGGACTTCTCGGGATCCTCGCTGGTCAGGCCCGCAGCGGCCTCACCGACCATGCCGGTGCCCTTGGCGGAACCGATGCAGCACATAGTCACAGCAAGGACAGCGCCCAGGAAAGCCAGCGCCAGACCGCCGAACGAATCAAGAAATGCAAACATTTTTATTTATCCTCCTTAATAATTTCAACGTTTTTGGATTGCAGGGACAGGGGCTGATATGCGATACCGCCGCCTTTGTAGAAGCGGCCAAAGAACTCCAGGAACTGCAGGCGCATGTCGTGGACATAGCAGCCCAGCAGGTTCAGCAGCAGGTTCAGGATGTTGCCGATCAGGGCGACGATGATAAACACGACCACGTTGCCGAATGTGGCGCCCAGGGTGTTGAACACCGTTGCGATGACGGAGCCGGACAGCATCAGCGCCATCAGACGCACGTAGGAAAGTGTGTCGCTGAAGAAGCCGGTGACGCCGTTGTAGATGGCGGAGATGAGAGCCGTGACCTTCCCGAAGCCCTTGGCGTTGCGGGTGGAGCCGAAGAGCAGCATCAGTCCGCCGATGACCAGCACCACGGGGACGCCACGGAAGGTGCCGATCTTCAGAATCATCAGTACCAGGCCGGCCAGGATGACCCACCAGGTGATCTCATCCCACAGGGCGTCGGCAAAGTGGCCGTCCTTCGTCTTCTTCACCACGCTGACGGTCATGCCGGTGATGATCTGGACAAGGCCAAGAGCCAGGGAGCCGATCATAATGGACAGGGTGTCGTCCAGCGGGGTAAACAGTGACGGCAGTTTGACGTTGCTGTCGGGGTTGATGATCTTGCACAGCTGGGGGATGAAATCTCCAAAGAAGCCGCCGGTCAGCGCGCCGAAGATGAGGGTGCTGATGCCGCACCAGAAGATCATCTCCATAAAGCTGCGGTCGGCAGGCCGCTTCTTCTTCAGGAACAGCAGCGAACCCACGATCATCAGGATACCGTAGGCCATATCCGCCATCATCATGCCGAAGAAGAAAATAAAGAAGGGGGCCATCACCGGGTTGGGGTCCACGCCGTCGTAGGCGGGCAGGGAATACTGCTCGGTGATGCAGTTCATAGACCGGGTGAAGAAATTGCCCTTCAGCTTCACCGGCACGTCGGGGATCTCCTCCTCGGTGGGATCGGCCAGATCCCAGGCGCAGTCGAACTGTTCCAGAAGTCCGGTGAGCTTGGCAACATCCGCCTCGGGCACCCAGCCCTGCAGGCAAACGATGCGCTGGTCGGTGAGCAGCCGGTGGCTGTTTTCCTCCCGGTTCAGCTCCGTGGAGATCCGGTCTGCGGCCAGGCGCAGCTCGTCCTGCTTGACGCCCAGATCCACCAGGAATGCCTTTTCCTGCTCGGCCGCCCGGCGTACCCGTTCCAGCTCGCCGTCCAGCCGGTCGGCGTTTTCTGCCACGGTGCCCCGCCAGCCGTTTAACTGGCCGGTGGTAAAGCCGCTGTTTCGCAGCACTTCCAGCGCCTGATTCGTGACCGACTTGTGGCACATCAGCAGCAGGCACTGCTGCTCGCTGCCCTGGGACAGGCGATACAGCGCCGCCTCCTCCACCTGGTCGGCCAGTTGGCCCTGCAGCAGGTCAAAATCCACGGGGCCGGGCACCGTACCGGTGATCACGTTCACCGTTTTCGTGCCCGTCAGCTCCATGGGCAGGTCCAGTGATTTCCAGGGATTCAGGGAAGCCCTTTCACTGACCAGCCGCGTCTCCTGGGCAACCAGCCGGTTCAGCTCCGCGGCGTGGTCGGTTACCTCCCTGGCAACGGCCAGGTGAACGGGCAGATCCTTGTCATCCAGGAAATCCTGTTCGGAAACCATGGGACGGGGGGTCAACAGCCCGGTTTTCTGGGGTGCGTACCGTTTCAGCAAGTCCAAAGCGTTCTGCAGCAGCCGCAATTGCGCCTGCCGTTCGGCGGACTGGTCGGTCTCCCGCTGAAGAAGACCGTCCCACGCCGTTTCATCAGAGGGCGGCTCGCTCAGGTGCAGGCAGCCCAGCTTTTGCAGCCGCCGCAGAAGCGCCGACCGATCGCTTTCCAGTGCGATCAGACGCAGGCGCTTCATTTTGACGATAGCCATTCAGCGCCCCACCACCCTTTCTACGATCCGTGCCACGGCGTCTTCCATGCGGCCCGATGCCTGGTTGCGCAGAGTCTGGCAATCGGCCTGCGCCGAGCGCAGGACGGCGTCGCGCTGTTGGGCAGCCTGGGCCTCACAGGCCTCCGTGGCCGCGGCGTCTGCCTGACGGATGGTCTTGCGGACCTCGGCCAGCAGATCGCGGCCGGCCTTCTCCGCGGCCTCCTGCGCTTGGCGCGCCTGAGTCCGGGCCTGGGCCTTGGCCTGTTCCATCTGCTCCTCCAGCTTTTGGATCTCTTTTACTGTGTCCATGTACATCTTGTCACCGCCTTTCGCGATTCCAATTTAGAATAAAAATTTAAAGGTTATACAGATCGGTGAACTTCTCCTCCAGATAGGAGGCAAAAACACCGGGGTCAAAGGTTTCACCGGTTGCCATCTCAAAGAGCTGGCCGGGACGGTACAGGCAGCCATACTGCCAGATATGCTCCCGGTTCCAGTCATTGATGGGCTTGAAGTCGCCGCGGCGCAGGCAATCGTCCACATCCACGGTCTCCCTCATCTTCCGCAGGAACTGGGCGCCGTAGGCGCTGCCCAGGGCGTAGGAGGGGAAGTAGCCGATGCTGCCGCCTGCCCAGTGGCTGTCCTGCAGCACGCCGTGCCTGTCGTCGGGCACGTCCACGCCCAGATACTCCTTGTAGAGTCTGTTCCACTCACCGGGCAGATCGTGGACGGCCAGCTCGCCGGCCATGACCCGCTTCTCCAGCTCGTAGCGGACCAGCACGTGCAGGCAGTAGGTCAGCTCATCGGCCTCGGTGCGGATCAGGGAGGGCTCGGCCTTGTTCAGAGCCTTGTAAAGCTCCTCGGCGTTATGACCGGCCATCTTGTCGGGAAAGATCTCCTCCAGAACGGGGAAGAGGTACTCGCAGAAGGCCCGGCTGCGGCCCAGCAGATTCTCATAGAACCGGCTCTGGCTCTCGTGGATTCCCATGGACACGCCGCCGTCCAGCACCGTATAGGCCAGGGAATCGTCGCTGCCCGTGTCGTACAGGGCGTGGCCGCCCTCGTGGATCACGCTGTAGAGGGAGGAGGCGAAGTCGTCCTCGTAGTAGTGGGTGGTGATGCGCTCGTCGTGGTGGGAGCCCAGGCTGGTGGTAAAGGGATGCTCCGTGGTGGCAAGGCCCACGTGGTCCAGGTCGAGACCCATGACGGCCATCAGCCGGCGGCTGAGCTTGTCCTGCTGCGCCTCGGGGAAAATGCCCTGCAGGATGGAGGTGTCCACCTGGGGGGCGGCGCAGACCTTCTGCAGCAGGGGCACGATGTGGCCCCGCATGGTGGCGAAGAACTCATCGGCCCGGGCCTTGTTCAGTCCCTCCTCGTATTCGTTCAGCCAATAGTCATAGGGATCCTTTTCCGGGTCGCAGTAGTGGGCGAACTTTTTCGCGTCGGCGAACAGCTTCTCCAGATACGGCTCAAAGAGGGGAAAGTCGGAGTTCTCCTTGGCGGTCTGCCAGGCGTCCTCCGCCTCCACTACCAGCCGCTCATGGGCGATATACTCGTCCATGGGGATCTTCTTCATCTGGCGGATGTCCTTGAGCAGCAGGAACACCATGCGCTGCTCCTTCTCGTCCAGCTCGGCCTTGTGCTCGTCCAGGAACTCCAGCAGCGCCACAGTCTCTTCACCGGTGGTCAGCTTGTAGTGCTCTTCGCTGAGCACGGCCATGGACTGGCCGCGGTTGGCGGCGGTACCCCGGGGCGCCGCAGTGACGCCGTCGTAATACAGCAGGCTCAGGGCGTGTCCGTAGGCGGACATCTTCTCCTGCAGCTGCTTGAGGGCGACCCGGGCTTCTTCCAATGTCATGTCGGTGTCCTCCTTGTGTAGTGTATGAAAGAAAATGCCGCAGACATTGCCGCCCGCAGGCGGCAATGTCTGTTGAAAATCCGGCGATTAAAGCCCCATTTCCTTCTTGACCTCGCCGAAGCACTTGACGGCGAAGTCCAGATCCTCCTTGGTGTGGCCCGCGGAGATCTGGGTGCGGATGCGGTCCTTGCCCTTGGGCACCACGGGATAGCAGAAGCCCACCACGTAGACGCCCTTTTCCAGCATGCGGCGGGCGAACTCCTGGGCGATGCGGGGATCGTACAGCATCACGGGCACGATGGGGTGCTCGCCGGGCAGCAGATCGAAGCCCAGCTTCTCCATCTCGGCGCGGAAGTACCGGGCGTTCTCATGGACCTTGTCACGCAGAGCGGTGGAGGACTCCAGCAGCTCGATGGTCTTCAGGGTAGCGGCGCAGATGGCCGGGGCCAGGGTGTTGGAGAACAGGTAGGGGCGGCTGCGCTGGCGCAGCAGGTCCACGATGGGCTGGCGGGCAGCGGTGTAGCCGCCGGAGGCGCCGCCCATGGCCTTGCCGAAGGTGCCGGTAATGATGTCCACCCGGCCCATGACGCCGCAGTACTCGCAGGTGCCGCGGCCGTGCTCGCCCATGAAGCCAACGGCGTGGCTGTCGTCCACCATGGTCAGAGCGTCGAACTCGTCAGCCAGGTCGCAGATGCCCTTCATGTTTGCAATGTAGCCGTCCATGGAGAACACGCCGTCGGTGGCGATAATGATCTTCTGGCAGCCGGCGGCACGGGCGGCCTCCAGCTGGGCGCGCAGGTCAGCCATGTCGTTGTTCTTATAGCGATAGCGGTGGGCCTTGCACAGGCGCACGCCGTCGATGATGGAGGCGTGGTTCAGCTCGTCGGAGATGACGGCGTCGTCCGGACCCAGCAGGGTCTCGAACAGGCCGCCGTTGGCGTCGAAGCAGGAGGAGTAGAGGATGGCGTCGTCGGTGCCGGCGAAGTCGGCGATCTTCCGCTCCAGCTCCTTGTGGATCTGCTGGGTGCCGCAGATGAAGCGGACGGAGGAGAGGCCAAAGCCCCAGCGGTCATAGCTGGCCTTGGCGGCGGCGATCAGCTCCGGGCTGTTGGAAAGGCCCAGGTAGTTGTTGGCGCACATGTTGACAACAGCGGGCTTCTCGGTGGTGTCAATGCGGGAGCGCTGGGGGGTGGTGATGATGCGCTCGTTGCGCCAGGTACCGGCGTCGCGGATAGACTGCAGCTCCTGCTCAAAGCTCTTGAGTGCGGTTTTCATGTTCAGATCCTCCTTTTATTTCGTCCAATCCAGAACGACCTTGCCGGACATGCCGCTGTTCATGGCGGCGAAGCCCTTCTCAAAGTCGGTGTAGTGGAAGCGGTGGGTGATAACGGGGTGCAGATCCAGGCCGCCCTGGACCATGTAGCTCATCTGGTGCCAGTTGTCCATCTTGCGGCCGTAGATGCCCTGGAGAGTCAGGCCCTTGCAGATGATGTCGTTCATAGGCACTTCCACCATGGGCTTGCCCAGACCCAGCAGGGAAATCTTGCCGCCGTTGCGCATCACGGAGCACATCTGGCGGAAGGCGGCGGCGTTGCCGGACATCTCCAGACCCACGTCGAAGCCCTCGGTGAGGCCGGCCTGCTTCATGACCTCCCGCAGGTCCTCGCGACCGGTGTTTACGGCGTAGTCCACGCCCATCTTGCGGGCCAGATCCAGGCGGTAGTCGTTGAGGTCGGTGATAATGACGCGGCGCGCGCCGGCGTACTTGCAGATGCCGGAGGCGATGATGCCGATGGGGCCGGCGCCGGTGATCAGCACGTCCTCGCCCACCAGGTTCCACATGAGGGCGGTGTGGGTGGCGTTGCCGAAGGCGTCAAAGAAGGCCACCACGTCCTCGTCCAGACTCTCGTCGATGGGGATGACGTTGGTCTGCGGAATGCAGACGTATTCGGCAAAGGCGCCGTCCCGGTCCACGCCTACGCTGGAGGTGTTCTTGCACCACTGGATGTTGCCGGTGTGGCAGTTGCGGCAGCGGTGGCAGGTGATGTGGCCCTCGCCGGAAACCCGCTGGCCGATGGTGAGGCCGGTGACGCCCTCGCCCATAGCGGCGATCTCGCCCACGTACTCGTGGCCGATGGTCATGGGCGGATGGGTGATGTGCTCGGCAGCCCAGGGATCCCAGTTGTAAATATGCACGTCGGTGCCGCAGATCGCGGTCTTGTGGATCTTGATCAGCACCTCGCCGGGGCCGGGTACCGGCACGGGCACCTGCCGCAGCTCCAGACCGGGCCCTGCGGCGGGCTTGACAATAGCGTCCATCCATTCTTTCATCTTGCATGTCCCCTTATTATAAAATTTATGAGCTCAGACAGGGTTTTCCTATTAGAAAACGATATCATCTAATCCTACCTTTTTTATACAGTTTTGTCAATGCGTTGCGGTGCTATTTTTCACGGTGGAATATCGCAGGCGGACAGGCGCGGGCGCGGAAAAGACGCTGTCGGTCTTCCGAAAAAGGGTTGCATTTTTTGCCCGGCACGCTATAATGGTCGTGTTATCAGGACAGAGTAGAGTGCGGTATGTCCAAGTGCCGGCGGAACGGGGAGTTGTCCGCCGGACGAAAAGGGGAGAAACCTCTTGCAGTACCGCTCTCGCATCCCGCTGTCGTGCGTGAGAAAGCTCTCATGGATGCGCGGGCGGGTGAACGCGGCTGCCTGTCATCTGTGGGAGGTTTTTGCGTTATGAATGGGAGATTTCCGCTGCGGCTCATTACGGCCTGCGCCATGATGACGGCGCTTTCGGTGGTGCTCAACCGTTTCTGCTCCATTCACACCGCCGGCTGGACCATCGGCTTTGCGTTCGTTCCGGTGGCGCTGATCGCCATCGTCTACGGCCCGGCGGCAGGCGCCGCGGTGGGCGCACTGGCCGATCTCATCGGCGCGCTGCTGTTTCCCTTCGGACCCTATCACCCCGGCTTTACCGTGGTGGGCGCCCTGATGGGCGCGGTCTACGGCTGGTTTTTGTATGAGAAAAAAGCCCGGTTTTTCCCCAACATTCTGTTGCCGTCGGTGCTGAACAATCTGATTCTGGGGCTTTGCGTCAACACCGTCTGGGTCAGCCAGCTCTACGGCTCCAAAACCTACTGGGGCTGGTTTCTCTACCGCCTGCCGGAATACGCGGTGCTGGTGCCGCTGAACCTGATATTGCTGCCGGTGCTGGTCAAGCTGGCCGGACAGGTGAAAAAATACCGATAATCTACATAAAGGAAGCGATCCTATGATGACATATTCCGAGGCCATGGCCTATCTCGATTCGGTGGAGTGGAAGGGGAGCCGCCCCGGCCTTACGCGGATCACCGAGCTGTGCCGCATGCTGGGCGATCCCCAGAAAGACCTGCGGTTCATCCACATCGCCGGCACCAACGGTAAGGGCTCCGTGTCCGCCATGCTGGATGCCATCCTCCGCGCGGCGGGGTACCGGGTGGGCCTGTTCACCTCCCCCTTTATTGAGCGGTTCAACGACCGCATCCGTTTCGGCGGCGAGGATATCCCCGATGAGGAGCTGGCCTGGGCCACGGAGCGGGTGAAGGCCTGCGCCGACGCCATGGACGACGGCCCCACCGCCTTTGAGCTGATCACCGCCATAGCCCTGGTCTATTTCCGGCGCGTAGGCTGTGACTATGTGGTGTGGGAGGTGGGCATGGGCGGCCGGCTGGACTCCACCAACGTGGTGGACACCACCGTGCTGTCCATTATTACCGGCATCGCGCTGGATCACTGTGCCGTGCTGGGCAACACCACCGCACAGATCGCCGGAGAAAAGGCCGGCATCATCAAGCCGGGCGTCCCCGTCCTCTTTGGCGAGGGCGACGCTGATGCCGAGGCCGTGATTCGCCGCACCGCCGCGGGCCGGGGCTGCGAATATATCCGGACGGATTTTTCCGCCATCTCAGATATTCATTCCGATCTCTTTGGAACGGACTTTCGCTTTGGAGATCGTGCCGTCCGCATCCCGCTGGTGGGCCTGTACCAGACCCGCAACACCGCCACGGTGCTGACGGCAGTGGGGCTGCTGCGGCAGCAGGGCCTCATCATCCCCGATGAGGCGGTGAGGTCGGGGCTGGCCAACGTCCGCTGGAAGGCCCGGTTCGAGGTGCTCAGCCGGGAGCCTCTGGTGGTCTACGACGGCGCTCACAACCCCCACGGCGTCTCCGGCGCGCTGGAGAATGTCCGCGCCCTGCTCTCTCCCCTGACGATGGACGGCAAGGTAGTGCTGGTCATGGGCGTCATGGCGGACAAGGACCATGCCGACATGGTGGACGCCCTGGCACCCTACGCCGCCGCCGTTGTCACCGTGCGGCCCGACAGCGACCGGGCGATGGACGCGTCGGGTCTGGCCGAGGAGTTCCGCCGCCGGAACGTGCCGGTCAAGGTTTGCTCCACCCCTGCCGACGGTGTGGCGTCCGCTCTGCCCCTTGCCATGGGGACGGGCCGTCCGCTGGTCTGCCTGGGCTCCCTCTACATGTACGGTGAGGTGAAAAACGCCGTGCGGGAGTACGTCAACAGATAAAAACTGCATGGATACCGGGCAGAGCGGTTTTCACCGCTCTGCCCGGTTTTTTTGTTTACAAATAATTCAAAGGCCCACCTATTGACTTTACAGGAAAGGGGTGGTAAACTGGCTTAGCACTCCGGGAAAAAGAGTGCTAAAAACGGAGGAAGCGTCATGGAATTGACCCGCCGGAAAAAGGAAATATTAAAGATCGTGGTGGAGGGATACATCGCCACCGCCGAGCCCATGGGCTCCAAGGCCATCGTGGAGAAGATGTCCGGCAAGATCAGCTCCGCCACCGTGCGCAACGAGCTGGCGGATCTGACGGAACTGGGTTATCTGGAGCAGCCACACACCTCCGCGGGGCGGATCCCGTCGCCTGCGGGCTACCGCCTGTATGTCAACGAGCTGATGGAGAAAAAAGCCCTCAGCCCTGAGGAGACGGAGGAGATCAACCGGTCCCTGTCCGGCAAGATGGCGGGCACGGACGAGATGATCTCCCGGGCAGGACAGATGGTGTCCAGCTTCGTGGGCTATCCCACCTATACCGTGGCGGACCACAAGAGCGCCGCCACTGTGCGGCGGTTTGAGCTGATCGGTGTGGACGAGCGCAGCTTTATTGCCGTGGTGATGCTGTCAGACAGTCAGGTTAAGAGCCAGCTGATGGCGCTGGAGCTTCCGGTGGCCCCGGAGCAGCTGCCCCGGCTGAGCCATCTGCTCAACACCCACTTCACCGGCATCGGCACCGCCGAGATGAACACCCACCTCATGAGCCTCAGCGACCAGGTGGACGGCAGCCGGTTTCTTCTGTTGAACCGCGTGGTGGAGTACGCCGGAGAGCTGCTGGCCAAAACCGAGCGGCAGGAGGTATTCACCAACGGCGCCAGTCAGATCCTGAAGTTCCCGGAATACCGGGACGTGGACAAGGCACACGATCTGATGAGCTTCATGGTGGACAACAAGGAGAACCTGCCGGTTCCCATGGGCGACACGCCCATGCAGATCCTCATCGGGCCGGAGAACGTCAATGATGCCCTGAAGGAGAGCAGCGTGGTCATCGCCAGCTACGATATCGGCGACAATATGCGGGGTCTGGTGGGCGTTGTGGGCCCCACCCGCATGGATTATGCCACCGTGGCTGCCCGGCTCAGCTACTTCGCTGAGAGCCTGAGCGCCATGTTCGGCAAAAAGAACCAGTTACCCCCCAAGGAGGAAGAGGAATGAGCGAGAAGGAAAAGAAGGACCTGCCGGAGAGCGAGAGCCCTCAGGAGGAGCAGGCGGCGCCCCAGGCAGAGGAGAGCGCGGAAAAGGAAGAGACCTTCACCGTCACCCGGGAACAGATGGAGAAGATGGAGGCCCTGGCCAAACTGGTCAGCGAAGGCAACGACAAGTATCTCCGCCTGGCCGCCGAGTATGACAACTACCGCAAGCGCACCGCCAAGGAGAAGGAAAATCTCTACGGCACCGCCAAGGCGGACACCATCAGGCCCTTCCTGGACGTGTACGACAATCTGGAGCGGGGCGTGAGCCAGTGCGAGGAGAATGATCCCCACCGCCAGGGGCTGGAGATGATCACCAAGCAGCTGCTGGACGTGCTGGCAAAGCTGGGCGTCACCGAGATCGAGGCGCTGGGCCAGCCCTTTGACCCGGAGAAGCACAACGCCGTCATGCACGTGGAGGACGAAACCGCCGGCGAGAACACAGTGGTGGAGGTCTTCCAGAAGGGCTTTATTATGGGCGACAAAGTCCTGCGGTTTTCTGTCGTCAAAGTCGCAAACTAAACGAGTTCATCACACGTTACGTGAAACAATAATAAATTGATATAGAAAATTAGGAGGCAATCATTATGTCTAAAGTTATCGGTATCGATCTGGGTACGACCAACTCCTGCGTAGCCGTCATGGAGGGCGGCGAGGCAGTCGTCATCGCCAACGCCGAGGGCAACCGCACCACTCCGTCCGTGGTGGCATTCTCCAAGACCGGCGAGCGCATGGTAGGCCAGGTGGCAAAGCGCCAGGCCATCACCAATCCCGACCGCACCATCTCCTCCATCAAGCGTGAGATGGGTTCCGACCACCGCGTCAACATCGATGGCAAGGCCTACACGCCTCAGGAGATCAGCGCCATGATCCTGCAGAAGCTGAAATCCGACGCCGAGGCATATCTGGGCAGCCCCGTCACCGAGGCCGTCATCACCGTCCCTGCTTACTTCACCGACTCCCAGCGCCAGGCCACCAAGGACGCCGGCAAGATCGCCGGCCTGGAGGTCAAGCGCATCATCAACGAGCCTACCGCCGCGGCTCTGGCCTACGGCGTGGATAAGGAGCAGGCCCAGAAGATCATGGTCTATGACCTGGGCGGCGGCACCTTCGACGTCTCCATTCTGGAGATCGACGACGGTGTCATCGAGGTCCTGGCCACCGCCGGCAACAACCGCCTGGGCGGCGACGACTTCGACCAGTGCATCATGAAGTATCTGGTCAGCGAGTTCAAGAAGACCGAGGGCATCGACCTCAGCGGCGACAAGGTCGCCATGCAGCGCCTGAAGGAGGCCGCCGAGAAGGCCAAGATCGAGCTGAGCGGCGTCACCACCTCCAACATCAACCTGCCCTATATCACCGCCGACGCCACCGGCCCCAAGCATCTGGACGTGACCCTGACCCGCGCCAAGTTCAACGAGCTCACCGGCCATCTGGTGGACGCCACCATGGGCCCCGTGCGCCAGGCCATGTCCGACGCGGGCCTGAAGCCCAGCGACCTTGCCAAGGTGCTGATGGTGGGCGGCTCCAGCCGCATCCCCGCCGTGGTGGAGGCCGTCAAGAACTTCACCGGCGCCGAGCCCTTCAAGGGCATCAACCCCGATGAGTGCGTGGCCATGGGCGCTGCCCTCCAGGCCGGCGTGCTGACCGGCGACGTCAAGGGCCTGCTGCTGCTGGACGTCACCCCCCTGTCCCTGGGCATCGAGACCATGGGCGGCGTGTGCACCCGCCTCATCGAGCGCAACACCACCATCCCTGTGAAGAAGAGCCAGATCTTCTCCACCGCCGCCGACAACCAGACCTCCGTGGAGGTCAACGTGCTGCAGGGCGAGCGCGAGATGGCCGCCGCCAACAAGAGCCTGGGCCGCTTCCATCTGGACGGCATCGCCCCGGCCCGCCGCGGCGTGCCGCAGATCGAGGTCACCTTCG
>CAMVMU010000023.1 GCA_947168655.1 uncultured Oscillospiraceae bacterium | reverse complement strand
AGTCAGCCTTGTTGATGTAGTAGGGGCTGCGGATGGGCTTGTCGCCGAAGCGCAGATGGCTGATGGTGACGCCGCCGGTCTTCTTGGAGTCGTACTGGAAGTACGCCTGAACATACTTGTCGGTGTGGTCGCCGATGATCTTGATGGAGTTCTTGTTGGCGCCAACGGTGCCGTCGCCGCCCAGACCCCAGAACTTGCACTCGATGGTGCCTTCCGCGGCGGTGTTGGGGCAGTTGGGATCCTCAGGCAGGGACATGTTGGTCACGTCGTCCACGATGCCGATGGTGAACTGGCGCTTCATGTTCTCGCGGGAAAGCTCATCATACACGGCAAACACGGAGGCGGGAGGCGTATCCTTGCTGCCCAGGCCGTAACGGCCGCCGATGATCTGCACGTCGTTCATGCCGGCGTTGGCCAGAGCAGTAACGACATCCTGATACAGAGGCTCGCCCATGGCGCCGGGCTCCTTGGTGCGGTCCAGCACGGCGATCTTCTTGGCGGTGGCGGGAATGGCGGCGATCAGCTTCTCGGGGCAGAAGGGGCGGTACAGGCGGACCTTCACCAGGCCGACCTTCTGGCCGTGGGCGTTCAGATAGTCGATGACTTCCTCGGCCACGTCGCAGATGGAGCCCATGGTGACGATGACGCGGTCAGCGTCGGGGGCGCCGTAGTAGTTGAACAGCTGATAGTTGGTGCCCAGCTTCTCGTTGATCTTGCCCATGTACTTCTCCACCACGGCGGGCAGAGCGTCATAGTACTTGTTGCAGGCCTCGCGGTGCTGGAAGAAGATATCGCCGTTCTCATGGCTGCCGCGCATATGGGGATGCTCGGGGTTCAGGGCGTGGGCGCGGAACTCGGCCACAGCGTCCATATCGCACATGTCCTTGAGGTCCTCATAGTCCCAAACGGCGATCTTCTGGATCTCATGGGAGGTGCGGAAACCGTCAAAGAAGTTGATGAAGGGCACCTTGCCGGTCAGGGCGGACAGGTGAGCCACGGGGCTCAGATCCATGACCTCCTGCACGTTGCCCTCGCACAGCATGGCAAAACCGGTCTGGCGGCAGGCCATGACGTCGGAGTGGTCACCGAAGATGTTCAGAGCGTGGGTGGACACCGTACGGGCGCTGACGTGGAACACGCAGGGCAGCTGCTCGGCGGCGATCTTGTACATGTTGGGAATCATCAGCAGCAGGCCCTGGGACGCCGTATAGGTCGTCGTCAGAGCGCCTGCGCCCAGAGAGCCGTGGACGGCGCCGGCGGCACCGGCCTCGGACTGCATCTCCACCACCTTGACCTTGGTGCCGAAGATGTTCTTCAGACCGTTGGCACTCCACTGGTCGACAAAGTCGGCCATGGGGCTGGACGGAGTGATGGGGTAGATGGCAGCGACCTCGGAGAACGCATAGCTGACATGCGCCGCGGCGTTGTTGCCATCCATGGACTTCATCTTTCTAACCATGAATTGACCTCCTTATATTGTCCGCGCGCCTTTGGCGCAGACTTACTCACTTTGGCTATCCTATCACAATCTTTCCGTTCTGTAAACGGAATTTTTCTGGAAAATGGATAGAAAAATCTTTTTTCTTCTCCGATAATTTCCGTTTGTCACAGGTCGTTTCCGCAAGCCGTCCATTTTTGCCGTTTCGCTTCCCCTTCCCGGCGGTCGGACCGATTTTGAAAAACTTTTTTGGGGAAGTCATTCCATCGGTTTCTCTTTTATGATATAATAACTTGTAATTTTGTGATCTCCGATGGAAAGGAGCCGGAAACATGGTTGTAACGGTGCGTTCGCTGGGCTTGAGCGGCATCAGCGGCTATGAGGTCAGTGTGGAGTGCTTCCTCTCCGGCGGACTGCCCGCCTTCGACGTGGTGGGCCTGCCCGACGCCGCCGTGCGGGAGGCCCGGGATCGGGTCCGCGCCGCCATCAAAAACTGCGGCGCCAAGTTTCCCGTCAGCCGCATCACCGTGAATCTGGCGCCCGCCCGGCTGCGCAAGGAGGGCACCGTTTACGATCTGCCCATCTTTCTGGGCCTGCTTACAGCCTCGGAGGAGCTGAAGTCCCTGCCCGGGGACGCCGCCTTTCTGGGGGAGCTGAGCCTGAGCGGTACCTTGCGCCCGGTGACGGGTGTGCTGTCCATGGCGCTGTACGCCCAGCGCGCCGGTATCCGGCAGCTGTACGTGCCCGAAGCCAACGCCGCCGAGGCCACACTGGCCGAGGGGCTCACCGTCTACGGCGTCCACGACGTGGCGCAGCTGGTGCGGCACCTGCGGGGAGAGGAGCCCATGACCCCCGCACCGCCCTGGCAGCCCATCCAACAGGATTCCCACCTGCCGGACATGGCCGACGTCATGGGCCAGGAAAACGTGAAGCGGGCACTGGAGATCGCCGCGGCAGGCGGACACAATGTGCTGCTCATCGGCTCCCCCGGCTCCGGCAAGTCCATGCTGGCCCGGCGGCTGCCCTCTATCCTGCCCGATATGACCCACGCCGAGTCCATGGAGACCACGGAGATCTACTCCGTGGCGGGTCTCACCGAAGCCCGCTCCCCCCTCATCACCTGCCGTCCCTTCCGCTCACCCCACCACACCGCCTCGCCCGTATCGCTCACCGGCGGCGGCACCGTGCCCCGGCCGGGGGAGATCTCCCTGGCCCACAACGGCATTTTGTTCCTGGATGAGCTGCCGGAGTTCGACAAATCCGCACTGGAGACACTGCGCCAGCCGCTGGAGGACGGCGTTGTCACCATTACCCGTGCCGCCGGCTCCCTGACCCTGCCCAGCCGGTTCATGCTGGTGTGCGCTATGAATCCCTGCCGCTGCGGCTGGTACGGTCACCCCTCCGGCCGCTGCACCTGTTCGGAACAGCAGGTGGAGAGCTACATGCGCCGGATCTCCGGTCCCCTGCTGGACCGCATCGACATGCACATTGAGGTGCCCAGTGTGGCATACGACGCCATGCGCCGCCGCGCGAAGCCGGAGAGCTCCGCCGCCATACGGCAGCGGGTCAACGCCGCCCGGGAGATCCAGAAGGCCCGGTTTGCCGGTACCGGCGTCAGCTGCAACGCCTACATGACCCCCGCCATGATCGGGCAGTTCTGCCAGCTGGACGAGGCAGGTGAACGGCTCATGCAGAACGCCTTTGACCGCATGGGTCTTACAGGCCGCAGCCACGACCGGATCCTGCGCATGGCCCGCACCATCGCCGACCTGGAGGGCAGCGAGGCCATCCTGCCCCAGCATCTGGCGGAGGCCATCCAGTACCGCAGCAACAACATACTCAAATAAGGAGAACACATCATGCACGAGATCATCCTGTGCAAGCTGGGCGAGGTGGTTCTGAAGGGCCTGAACCGCCACAGCTTCGAATCCAAGCTCATGAGCAATATCCGCCGCCGCACCAACCGGTTCGGCCGCTTCAAGGTCTATTCCCGCCAGAGCACCATCTATGTGGAGCCCATGGAGGACGGCATCGACATGGACGCAGCCTGTGACGCCTGCGCCAAGGTTTTCGGCATCATCGCCATCGCCCGGGCCATGCCCTGCGAGAAGACAAAGGAGGCCATCTTCGAAAACGCCCGGACCTATCTGGGGCAGGCGCTGACGGAGGCCAAATCCTTTAAGGTGGAGACGAAACGGGCGGACAAGAGCTTCCCCATGAGCTCCATCCAGCTGAGCCAGTGGGTGGGCGGCGCCCTCCACGACGCCTTCCCCCATTTGACGGTGGACGTCCACCACCCGGAGCTCACCGTCCACATCGAGATCCGGGAGGACGCGGCCTATGTCCACGCCCCCGCTGAAAGCGCCGCGGGCGGCCTGCCCATCGGCATGGGCGGCAGCGCCGTGAGCCTGCTCTCCGGCGGCATCGACTCCCCGGTGTCCTCCTACATGATCGCCAAGCGTGGCGTGCAGCTGGAGATGATCCACTTCGCCTCGCCCCCCTACACCAGCCAGATGGCACGGGACAAGGTGCTGCAGCTGGCCAGGGAGCTGACCCCCTGGACGGGGCGGCTCAACGTGTACGTGGTCCCCTTCACTGAGATCCAGGAGGAGATCCGCCGCAAGTGCCCGGAGGACCACTTCACCCTCATCATGCGCCGGTTTATGATGCGCCTTGCCGATCAGCTGGCGCAGGAACTCCACTGCGGGGCCCTGGTCACCGGCGAGAATCTGGGCCAGGTGGCCAGCCAGACCATGGGCGCCCTGCGGGTCAGCCAGGACGTCACCGACCTGCCCATTCTGCGCCCCCTGATCGGCATGGACAAGGAGGAGATCGTCCGTCTGGCCCGGAAGATCGGCACCTTCGACACCTCCATCCTGCCCTATGAAGACTGCTGCACCGTGTTCACCCCCCGCCACCCCAAGACCAAGCCCGACGTGGCCGAGGTCCGGGAGATGGAGCAGGCCCTGGACGTGGAGGGCCTGTGCCAGCGGGCCATGGCGGGCAAGGAGCTGGTGAAGATCAAGTACTACGACAAGGAGAGCTGATCCCATGTTCTTCTGGCTTTTTATGCTCTTGATAGATCTTCTGATCCCTCTCACCATGATTCTTTTGGGGCGGAGATTTCTTACAAAGCCGCCTGAGCAAATCAACGATTTTTACGGATATCGCACCACCATGTCCATGAAAAACGCGGGCACATGGCACTTTGCCCACGAATACTGCGGCAGGCTCTGGTTCCGGTTGGGCCTGATTTTGATTCCCCTGTCGGCGGTCCCCCTTCTCTTTACCATCGGGCGGGATGTCGACCGCGTGGCGGTTGTGGGAACGATTGTTTGCGGTGTCCAGATTATCCTCTTTCTCGCCTCGCTGATCCCCACAGAGGCGGCGCTGAAAAAGCATTTTGACAAAAACGGGAAACGAAGGAGCTGATCCCATGTCCTATCGCGCCGAAATCATCGCCGTGGGCACCGAGCTGCTGCTGGGGAACATCGCCAACACCGACGCGCAGTTTCTCTCGGAGCAGCTCTCGTCCGTGGGCGTGGACGTGCTGTACCACACCGCCGTGGGTGACAACCCCCAGCGGCTGGCGGAGATCATTGACATTGCCCGCCGCCGCTGCGATCTGCTGGTCTTCACCGGCGGTCTGGGCCCCACCTACGACGACCTCACCAAGGAGACCGTCTGCCGCGCCTTCGGCGTGGAGCTTGAATTCCATCCGGAGATTGTGGAAGAAATCCGGCATTATCTTGACACCGTGTTCGGCGCCGAGGCGCCGAAGCTGGACCAGCAGCAGGCGTATCTGCCGGAGGGCTGCGCCGTCCTCCACAACGCGGTGGGCACCGCCCCCGGCTGCATCTTTGAAAAGGACGGCGTCACCGTTGTCATGCTGCCCGGTGTGCCAAGGGAGTGCCGTTATCTCACCGAGCACGGCCTGCTCCCCTGGCTGCGGGAAAAGCACGGCGGCGTGATCCTGTCCCACGACCTGCGGACCTTCGGACTGCGGGAGCCCATCGTGCAGAAACTGCTTGCCGACCTGATGGACGATGCCGTGAACCCCTCTCTGGCCCCCTATGCCAAGACCGGCGAGGTGCTGCTGCGGCTCACCGCCAAGGGGTCGACCGCCGAGGAATGCGAGGAGCTGATGGCCCCCCTGTTCTGGGACGTCCGCGCCCGGCTGGGGGAATACCTCTACGGTGTGGACGTGGACAGTCTGGAGCAACGGGCGGTGCAGCTGTTGAAGGAGCGCCGCCTCACCTTCTCCGCCGCCGAAAGCTGCACCGGCGGCCTTATCGCCAAGCGCGTCACCGATGTGCCCGGCGCCTCCGCCGTGTTTCTGGGCGGCGTGGTGTCCTACACCAACGGCGTCAAGGCCAAGGTGCTGGGCGTGCCGGAGGAACTATTGGATCAATACGGCGCCGTGTCCGCCCCTGTGGCCAGGGCCATGGCGGAGGGCGTGCGGCGCATCACCGGCAGCGATCTGGCCGTGTCCGTCACCGGCGTGGCCGGACCGGACAGGGACGACCGGGGCAATGAGGTGGGCACCGTGTTTATCGGCTTCGCCGCCCCGGAGGAAACCACCGTCCGCCATCTGAATCTGGGCACCGGGCGTGAGCGTGTGCGCACCCTGGCCGCCCACCACGCATTTGACATGCTGCGCCGGTATCTCACCGGACTTTCCATGGAATAGAAGGAGAGGATCACATGGCAAAGACAAAGTACAAGGGCTATAACCCCGCCGACACCGCCCAGCAGCAGGAGAATATCCGCAAGGCAAAGGGCAACCCCAACAAAAACATCCATCACAAGAAGAACGGCTCCAACTACGGCGGGTATGCCAGCGCAGTCAAAAAACAGGAAGAACGCCGGGCCCGGACCGAGAAAAAGCGGGAGTCCATCTTTGACATGAACCGCACCCAGCGCATTGTCTTCGGCGTGCTCATCACCCTGGCGGTGGCGGGGATGATCCTCACGTACACCGTTTTTAAGGACTCTCCGGCGGCGCCGGTGATTCCCTCCCTGACGCTGGGTCTGATGTCCGGTTTCCTGGCATACATCGGCTATACCAACCGGGCCAAGCGGTCTACCACCTTCCAGACGATCCTGATGGTGGTGCTGGCCATCCTGGGCGTGGTCTATACCACCACCGGTGTCATCGGTCTGATCAATCTGCTGAACGGCTGAGCGGCTTTACCGCAAAATCCACCGTTGACAAATTGGGTCGGAGCGCATAAAATAGGCACGTTATGATGCAAAATGCGGAGATGGGGACGAGTAGCGAGCGTCCGCGGTGCCAAGAGAGCCGCCGTTTGGTGCGAGGCGGAGACCGCGCGAGCGTGAAGATCACCCCGGAGCAGCCGGCTGAAGGGTTCGCCTGTGTAAGTCTGGACGGCAGAGGGCCGTTACCTCCCCTCCGCCCGCCATCGTGCGGGACTGAGCGGCCGCCTTATCCGGCGGCAACGGGAGTGGTACCGCAGAGGTCATTTTTTGCCTTTGTCTCTCTTTTGAGAGGCAAAGGCTTTTTATTTTGCGATAATATATCAACCATAGACGGAGGAATCGACATGGAGTACAAACAGACGCTGAATATGCCCAAGAGCGGCTTTCCCATGCGGGCGGGCCTGCCTATGCGAGAGCCGGATATGCTCAAGCGCTGGCAGGACATGGATCTGTACAACGAGCTGCTGAAGAAGAACGAGGGCAAGCCCCTCTTCTCCCTGCACGACGGACCCCCGTTCTCCAACGGCAACATCCACATGGGCCACGCCCTGAACAAGGCGCTGAAGGACTTTATCGTCCGCAGCTACGCCATGCGGGGCTGCTACACCCCCTACATCCCCGGCTGGGATAACCACGGCATGCCCATTGAGAGCGCCATCATCAAGGAGCAGAAGCTGAACCACAAGGCCATGTCCACCTCCGACTTCCGCAGCGCCTGCCACGACTACGCCGAGAAGTACATCCAGCTGCAGATGGCCGGCTTCAAGCGCATGGGCGTGGTGGCGGACTGGGAGCACCCCTACCGCACCATGGACAAGGGCTTTGAGGCCCGGGAGGTGAAGGTCTTCGGCCAGATGTACAAGAAGGGCTACATCTACAAGGGCCTCAAGCCCGTGTACTGGTGCCCCAAGGACGAGACGGCTCTGGCCGAGGCGGAGATCGAGTACCACGACGATCCCTGCACCACCGTCTACGTCAAATTCCCCATGCACGACGATCAGGGCAAGCTGGCCCATCTGGACCACAGCAAGCTCTTCTTCGTGATTTGGACCACCACCATCTGGACCCTGCCCGGCAACCTTGCCATCGCAATGAACCCGGTGGAGTCCTATGCAGTGGTGAAGGCCCCGAATGGCGAGATGTATATCATGGCCGAGGCGCTGACGGAGAAGGTCATGAAGATCGGCGGCTTTGACAGCTGGGAAATCGTGGAAACCCACCCCGGCGCCTTCTACGAGAACATGCTGGCCGACCATCCCTTCCTGCCCAAGACCTCCCGCCTGGTGCTGGCCGACTACGTCACCATGGACTCCGGTACCGGCTGCGTCCACACCGCCCCCGGCTTCGGCGCCGACGACTATCAGACCTGCATGCGCTACGGCATGGATATGGTGGTGCCCGTGGACGACCGGGGCCGCCACACCGACTACGCCGGCAAATACGCCGGCCTCTCCACCGAGGCCTCTAACCCCGTGATCCTGGAGGACATGAAGGCCGCAGGCTCCCTGTTCGCCAGTGAGGACATCATCCACAGCTATCCCCACTGCTGGCGCTGCAAGCACCCCATCATTTTCCGCGCCACCCCCCAGTGGTTCTGCTCCGTGGAGGCCTTTAAGGACGCCGCCACCGCCGCCTGTGAGGACGTGCGCTGGCTGCCCGCCTGGGGCGAGGACCGCATCAAGGCCATGATCCGCGAGCGCAACGACTGGTGCATCAGCCGTCAGCGCCGCTGGGGCCTGCCCATCCCCGTGTTCTACTGCAAGTGCTGCGGCAAGCCCGTCTGCACCGACGAGACCATCGACGCCGTGTCCGCCATTTTTGAGGAGAAGGGCTCCAATGCCTGGTTCGACATGGAGGCGGAGGAGCTGCTTCCCAAGGGCTTTACCTGCCCCCACTGCGGCAAGGCGGGCGGCTTTGAGAAGGAGACCGACACCCTGGACGGCTGGTTCGACTCCGGCTCCACCCACTACTGCGCCATGGAGCGCGATCAGGGCTTCTGGCCCGCCACCATGTATATCGAAGGCGCCGACCAGTATCGCGGCTGGTTCCAGTCCTCCCTGCTGGTGGCCGTAGGCGCCCTGGGCCGCACCGCTCCCTTCAAGGAGTGCCTGACCCACGGCTGGACCGTGGACGGCGAGGGCAAGGCCATGCACAAGTCCCTGGGCAACGGTGTGGACCCCAACGAGGTCATCAAGAAGTACGGCGCGGACCTGTTGCGCCTGTGGGCCGGCAGCGCCGACTACCGGGTGGACGTCCGCTGCAGCGACGACATCTTCAAGCAGTTGAGCCAGAACTATCTGAAGTTCCGCAACACCTGCAAGTTCTGTCTGGACAACCTGGTGGACTTTGATCCCAACAATCCGGTCTCTCCCGCCGACATGCTGGAGCTGGACCGCTGGGCCGTCACTCGCCTGAACGGTTTGATCCAGAAGGTGTTTGCCGCCTACGACGACTATGAGTTCCACACCATCACCCACGCCGTCAACGACTTCTGCGTGGTGGATCTCAGCTCCTTCTACTTCGACATTATCAAGGACCGCCTGTACTGCGACGACCGGGACGGCCTCAGCCGCCGCAGCGCCCAGACCGCCATCTTCCTGATCCTGGACGCCATGACCCGGTTCTTCGCCCCCATCCTGTCCTTCACCTGCGACGAGATCTGGCAGGTCATGCCCCACCGCACCGGTGATGACGGCCGCAACGTGCTGCTCAACCAGATGGTGCAGCCCTACGCCGACTATGCGCTGGACGAGGATGCCATGGTCCGCTGGGCTGCATTGATCCAGCTTCGCAATGCTGTCAATGCCGCTCTGGAGCAGGCCCGGGCCGACAAGCGGATCGGCAAATCTCTGGAGGCCCATGTGACGGTCATCGCCCTGGGCGATGAGCTGGCGCTGCGCAAGCAGTTTGAGGGCCAGTGGGCGGACCTGTTTATCGTGTCCGATGTGGAGGTCAGTTCCGATCCCGCCCTGTACGCCCAGGCCGCCGAGACCTCCATTGACGACGTCCGGATCCTGGTCAGCGAGGCCAAGGGCGCCAAGTGCGGCCGCTGCTGGAAGCACCACCCGCTGGTGGGTGCCAACGCTCAGTATCCCGACCTGTGCCCCCGCTGCGCCGCCGTGGTGGCAAAATTGCCTGTCATCGAATAAAAGGCTTGCATTTTCCGCCAAAACAGGTATAATATATGAGCGGCTCAGAAATGAGCCGCTCATATCCGGGCTTGTAGCTCAGCTGGGAGAGCGTTCGGTTCGCATCCGAGAGGTCGAGGGTTCGAATCCCTTCAGGTCCACCACAAAACAGGGACTGCGTCTTAATCAAGACGGCAGTCCCTGTTTTTGGGTGGGTGCAGACGCTTTTCGGCATTTGGCTGAAAAAATCAGCGGAAAAATTTGAAATGTGCGCAAACGTGTGATATTCTGTTCTCAGGAAAGCCGCAAGCGGCAGAAAAGAGGCGCAACCATGTTTGGAAGAAGACCGGACGGACGCCGGATCAAGGGGATCGACCCCATCGTGCAGATCACGCCCTACGTGATGCCCATGCGCTGCGATGCGCAGGTGTTTTTGAAACACCGGGCGGACATTGAGGCGATGAACCGCTTTATTCGCCAGCAGAAGATGGAGAAGCAGGAGAAGCTGAGCCACCTGCACATCATGATAGCGGCCTATATCCGCGCTCTGGGCCAGAACCCGGAGATCAACCGTTTCATTGTGAACAAGCAGTATTTCTCCCGGAACAACTGCTCTGTGGCCCTGACCATGCTGAAGGATCCCGACAACATCGACCAGGGCGAGACCGTGATCAAACCCCAGTTTGACCTCACCGACACCATCTATGACGTGCGGGACCGGCTGGATGCCCTTGTTGCGGCCAACCGGGGCGATCAGCCCAAAAACTTTCTGGATAAGCTGGCGGCCTTCGTGTTCAAGGTGCCGGGGCTGCCCAGTGTCATCGTGGCGCTGGTCAAGCTGCTGGACCGCTACGGCATCTGCCCCCGGGCGCTGATCGATGAGCTTCCCTTCCACGCCGGACTTTACATCACCAACACCGCCTCCATCGGCCTTCACGACGTGAACCATCACATCTACAACTTCGGCAACGTGGGCATGTTCTTCAGCATCGGCATGACGGAGCGCGTGGCCGTGGTGGAGAACGGGCAGGCGCGTATGCGGCGGTTTATGCCCATCGGCATCGTGGTGGACGAGCGGGTTTGCTCCGGCGCCCACTATGCCCGGTTTTTCAACGACATGCGGCGGTATCTGGACCATCCGGAGCTGTTGGTGGAGCCGCCTGAGAGCGTCCGGTTTGACCCGGGCTGCGAATACCACCAGCCCAAACCAAGCAAGGGATAAGGATGACCCGCCAATCACTATTATAACCGTCCAAAAGGCGTGCGGCCTGCCGCACGCCTTTTTTGCAAAAAGGGACTGGACGAATGGCACAGATCGGTATATAATATGTTATATTAGATAGCGTGCATATGTAGACAAGATGCTAAGAGAGGAGGGCAAACGGTGGACGCGCAGAATCGAAACCTGTTCTGGACACGGCTGGATAACGCCGCGCTGATTTTTCCGGCAGCACAGCGGCGAAACTGGAGCAACGCCTTCCGGCTCTCCTTTACATTCCGGGATCCGGTGGATCCGGCGCTGCTGCAGCAAGCTCTGGACAGCTGTGCGCCCCGGTTTCCCTCGGTGCTTGTGCGGCTGCGGCGCAGCGCCTTCTGGTACTACCTGGAGGAGGTGGAGCAGCCTCCGGCGGTGCGGGAGGACAGCTATCAGCCGCTGATGCCCATGGAGCGCCGCGACATCCGCCGCTGCGCCATCCGGGTTCTATATTACCGCAATCGCATGGCGGTGGAATTTTTCCACGCTGTCACCGACGGCAGCGGCGGCATGGTTTTTGCCAAGACGCTGGCGGCGCAATACGTCCGCCTGCGCTACGGCGCGGACGTGAAAGCTACCCACGGCGTGCTGGACCTCCAGGACGCGCCCCGGCCGGAGGAGCTGGAGGACTGTTTCCAGCGGAACGCCGGCCCGGTGGCGGCGCCACGGGATGACGGCAACGTGTTCCGCTACCGGGGCACCGTGGAGCCGGACCGCTTTCTCCACGTGACCATGGGGCAGGTGGACAGCAATGCGCTCCTCAGCCGCAGCAGGGCGCTGGGCGTCACCGTGACGGCCTATCTCACCGCCGTTCTGCTCCAATCCCTGCTGGAGCTTCAGGCCCAGGACGTGCCCCGCCGCCGGCGGCAGAAACCCGTGAAGGTACAGATTCCGGTGAACCTGCGGAAGCTGTACGGCGGCCAGACGCTGCGCAACTTCGTGGCGGTAGCCAACATCGGCGCGGATCCCCGGCTGGGGGACTACACCCTGGAGGAGCTGGCGAAGCTGGTCCACCATCAGATGCACCTGACCATCACCGCCAAAAACATGCAGTCTATTTTCACTCCCAACGTCAACAGCGAACAGAACCCCCTGCTCAAAGTGGTCCCGCTGTTCATCAAGAATGTCATCATGCGGGCGGTGTTCGACACCATCGGCGAGCGGGTGGCGTCCATGACGCTTTCCAATCTGGGCAACGTGGAGCTGCCGGAGGAGATGACGCCTTTCGTGGAGCGGGTGGAATTCGTGCTCGGCCCCCAGTCCACCGGTCCCTACAACGCCAGCGTTACCACCTGGGACGGCAGGACGTTTATCAACATCGTGCGCAACAGCGTGGAGCCCCGGCTGGAGGAGATCTTCTTCACCAAGCTGGTGAAGCTGGGCTGCCACGTAGCCGTGGAGTCCAACGACAGAGCATAGGAGGAGCCGTATGTATTGTGTCAAATGCGGCGTGGAACTGCAGAAGGGCGTGGATCGATGCCCCCTCTGCGGCCTGCGCGTCTATCACCCCGAGGTGGAGGAGTCGCCGGATCCCCGCCCCTATCCGCGCTACACAGAGGGCGCGGAAACGGTAAGCCACGGGGGTCTGCTGTTTGTGCTTACCGTACTGTTCGCACTGCCCGCTCTGGTGTGCATCGTGATGGATCTGAACATGAACGGCAACATCCGCTGGAGCGGCTTCGTGGCCTTCGGCCTGCTGTGGGCATACGTCGTCATATGCCTGCCCCTGTGGTTCAAGCGGCGCAGCCCCACGATCTTTTTCCCCATCGCCATGGCTGCGCTGATCGCCTTGGCGCTGTACGTCTGTCTGAAAACCGGCGGGCGGTGGTTCCTCTCCTTCGCCTTCCCCGTGGGCGGGGCGGTTCTGCTGCTGGGCGAGGCAGTCATCGTGCTGCTGCGCCACACCGTCGGTCCTCATCGTCACCGGGCGCTCTTCATTCTGGGTGGCGCAGCTATCGCCGCAGGCGGGCTTTGTATGCTCATCGAGTTTCTGCTTCACGTGACTTTTGGTTTGCCCATGAGATGGTGGTGCCTGTACCCCCTGTCCGCCCTGGCGCTCATCGGCCTGATGCTGATTGTCATTGGGGTCTGCCCTCCCCTGCGCATATCCCTGCACAAAAAGTTTTTCATCTGACACCAAGAAAGGCGCCCTTCGGGCGCCTTTCTTTCGCCGCAGCGGGAAATATCCGGTGAAATAAACGGTCTATATGGTTGAAAGGCCTTTTCAAAAAGAAAGGAGGATGCGTGTGGAGGATTCCCAGATCGTAGAGCTGTACTGGCGGCGGGATGAGAACGCCATCGTCGAAACCCGGCGCAAATACGGCGGCTTCTGCCACGCCATCGCCCTGAATGTCCTGTCCGACCGGCGGGACGCGGAGGAGTGCGTCAGCGACACCTGGCTGCGTGCCTGGAACGCCATGCCGCCCCAGCGGCCAAAGCTGCTGCGGCCGTGGCTGGGCAAGGTGGTGCGGAATCTGGCCATCAACCGCTGGGAGAAAAACCGCGCCCAGAAGCGATACAGCGGCATGGAACTGCTGCTGGACGAGCTCACTGACGCCCTCCCCTCTTCCCAGACGGTGGAGAAGCACATGGAAGCCGAGGAGCTGGGCGCACTCATCAGCGCGTGGCTGCGGACCCTCGACGCCGACGACCGCACGCTGTTTCTCCGCCGCTATTGGAACGGAGAATCCCTGAAGGAGCTGGCCGATGCGCTGAGAGAGACTCCTCAGCACCTGGCCCAGCGGACGTACCGCCTGCGCCAGGCGCTGAAGGCGGAATTGGAAAGGAACGGTGTAACGCTATGAAAGATGAACGCAGCAAAAAGCTGTATGACGGCATTACCCACATAGACGATGATCTCATTGAGGCGGCCCAGGCCGACACCCCAGTGCGGCGCACCCGCCCGTGGGTCAAGTGGGCGGCCCTGGCCGCCTGTCTCGTGATCGTGGCGGTGAGCGCGCTGACCCTGTGGCCGTCCGCAGGCACAAACCGGCCCCAGGCGCCGCAGCCGGGCCACACGGTCCAGGAGCCGGGCGGCCCCACGGAGCCCTCCGGCCCCTCTGCGCCCGGTAAGCCCATGGCCAGCTTCCTGGCGGCCGAGGCCAAGTACCCCATCATGGTCCACTATCCGGGCGAAAATGCCACCCAGGAGGAAAAGCAGGCGTGGGAAGCCTCGGTGCAGGCCCAGCTGGATCAGCCTGCGGGGTATCAGAACGGGCTGGACGGCTTTCTCGCCGACAGCACACGGCAGTTTCTGTCCGGCGCGGGCACGGAAAACCGGGTCTATTCCCCGCTGAACGTGTACATGGCCCTGGCCCTGCTGGCTGAGACCACGGGCGGCGAGAGCCGTCAGCAGATCCTGGATCTGCTGGGGGCGGACAGCATCGACGCCCTCCGCGATCAGGCCCACGCGGTGTGGAACGCCAGCTACCGGGCCGACGGCATCGTCAACACCAGGCTGGCCAACTCCCTGTGGCTCCGGGACGACATGGCGTACAACCAGGCTTGCGCGGACACGCTGGCGGAGGAGTATTACGCCTCCACCTTCCGGGGAGAGATGGGTTCGGGCGATTACACCAAGGCTCTGCAGAGCTGGCTCAGAGAGCAGACCCACGGTCTGCTGGACGGCTATATCGACGGCGTCAAGCTGGATTCCCATGCGGTGCTTGCCCTGGTCTCCACCGTCTACTTCAAGGCCGGTTGGGACAACCAGTTCTTTGCAGGCGGCACCTCCCCCGACGTGTTCCGCAGTCCTGACGGCAACATGCGGTGCGACTTCATGCACCAAACCAGTGAGGATACCGTATACCGCGGTGAAGGATTCACGGCCGTGGCCAGACAGTTCCGGGAGGGCGGCGCCATGTGGCTGCTCCTGCCCGACGCGGGCACTGATCCGGACGCAGTGCTCTCCGGCGGCGGCCTGATGCCCTTCCTGCTGGACGAGAGCGGCCGCGATGAGCTGGGCTATTACAAGGTCCACCTGTCTCTGCCGAAATTCGATGTGTCCTCCGACATGGATCTGGCGGACGGTCTCTGGAATCTGGGCATTACGGACGTATTTGATATGGCGCGCGCCGACTTCTCCCCCATCGTCGACGCGGAGGGTGTTTATGTGGGCAAAGCGGAGCACGCCGCCCGGGTCGTCGTGGATGAAGAGGGCGTGGAGGCTGCGGCCTTCACGGTGATGATACCGTATGGCAGTGAGCCGAAAAACGAGCCCGAGGACTACTACTTTACCCTGAACCGCCCCTTCCTGTTCGCCATCACCGGCACCGACGGTCTGCCCCTATTCGTGGGCGTGGTGAATCAGCCGTGACACATTTGGAGGTTCTTTGCATGAAGAGAGTATTGTCTGCCCTGTTCGTTCTGCTCCTTTGCTTTGGCCTCGCCGGATGCGGCAAAACCTCCAACGTCCCGCCCCGGCCGGAGGACACGCGCCTGGAGTTCTGGATCGCGGAGAACGTGGAGGGCGTGGATTTCAGCGATTACGATCAGGGCGGCATGTTCGGAGGCCACATGTATCTGGGCAGGGGCTATCATACCCACTACGCAAAAGACGGGCAAGGCCCTCTGCTCCCCGACGTGTACATCGCCTATATCGTCACCGCCTATCCGGACTATTCCAGCGGCGGTCAGTTCGTGACGTGTATCCGGATCACAGATCCCGCCGTGACGGTATACGGCTTAACCGTTGCGTCCCCCCTGGAGGAGTGGGACGCGGTCATGCGGGAGATGGGGTATGAGATCAGCGGGTACAGCAGTTTCCACCGTGCCCAAAAGGATGGTTTCTGCTTTTCCTACGGCGGTGGCGAGCTCTGCATCCGTGCCGAGGTAACCAACAAGCAGAAGATCGTGTTCTAAAATATCAAGGCAGCAAAACAGGGCGTGTTGCAAAATGTGATGCATCCGTCATTCCGAACCGGTGACCGACGTCACCGGTGTGGGAATCCGCTCCCTTATTGCGCGGGAAACGGATTGCCACGGCCCCGTTGGGGCCTCGCAATGACAGGAACAGGCATTTTGCAACACGCCCTGTTTTATCGTTTGCGCTTAGCGGATAACGAAAGTGCTCACCACGCTGGCAAGGCAGATGGCAACAAACAGCAGCATGCCCACGTTGAGGTAAACCGTCTTGAACTGTTGATCGCGGGGCAGCTCCAGGGGGACGGGTTCAAATCGCACCCGGCGGCTCCTGACGATCAGAAGCACCAGACCGGCCACCGCGCAGCTCATCAGCACAGCGGAGTACAAACCCAGCGCAATGACGCCCGGCGTCAGCGCGGCAGAGAGGTCCGGCACGCTGCCGGACTCCATCAGGGCCGAGGGATCCAGGTTCCCCAGCTTCTCCAGAGCCCCCAGACCGGAAGACGCCCACTTGTACAGCTCCACCGACACCACGCCGCCGAAGAGGTTGATGAGCATGTGGAGCCCCACGGTGTAGCGCAGCTTGCCGGTGCGCAGGTACACGTAGCCAAACACCAGACCGAGGCTGAAGGCGTAAAACATCTGGGACAGGTTCCCGTGGAACAGACCGAACATCATCGCCGAGGTCACCACCGCCAGCTTTTCGCCGTAGGGGCGCATCCGGTCGATGAGGGTCTTGCGGAAGATGAACTCCTCGATCAGCGGCGCAAGGATCACCAGAAACACAATGCGCAGCAGCAGGGATTCATCGTTGGCAAAGGTCTCGATGGGGTTGGCCGGCATGACGCCCACCAGCCGCTCCACCACGCTCTGGATCACAAGACCCGCCACATTGCCCGCCTGCATCATGAAAATGCAGATCAGAATGATGCACAGGTAGCGGCCAGCGGTCATGGGTCCCTTTTCCGGCGGCAGGGTCGGCATCCGGCGCGCCGCCAGCAGTCCCAGGGGGATGCCCACCAGGTACAGCGTGCCGAAGCCCATCAGCCAGATGCTGTAGGGCCAGGCCCTCCACCCGGAGGCAAAATGATCCAGCGCCTTTACCAGCAGCAGCTGGGACACCGTAGCCACCGGCATGATCAGCGCGATGCTCAATCCCAAGCGGGAAAAAGCTCGTCTGGCGGTGCGCCGGTCCGATTCACCCAGCGCAGCGGATCTCCTCACGGGGGCGCTGGCACGGGAGCGCGGCGCCAGGAACAGGGGACTCAGGGCGTAAAACACCAGGCCGAGCAGCACGTTGACCGCCGTGCAGCCCACGATGCCGGTCATGGCGTGCTCCATCACCAGCGCAACGGCCATGATAACTGCATTGGGCACCAAGCCGAAGTAGAGGAACATGATCTGGATGATCTGCTTGACGGTTTTGCCCGCCGCCGACGGCGTGGACAGACCGATAAAGGTGCCCACGCAGGTTCCGTAAAAGTCCACGGACACCACAAACGCCAGCCATGCCAGGGCGGTCAGGGGATTGGCGCCCAGGATCAGCACCGCCGCGATCATGCCGGGCAGCAGATCCAGCAGGCAGTTCACCGTGCCGCCCAGCAGGGAGTACAGCAGCTTGGCCCAGATGCTCTCCGGCACCAGGCGGAAGTAATCCATCTTCGTGTCCTGCTCCAACGGGTTGCCCAGGGTTCGGTAAAAGGCAAATACGCCCAGGATCAGCGATACCAGGATCAGCCCTGTGGCGCCGTCCGTCCGGAACACCAGCTTGCTCAGCAGGGCCATGCCCACCGCCGTCACCAGATACGTCTCCGCCGTTTTGGTGAAATAGCCCAGGTGGCCGAAGCGGAAGCGGTTGTAGAGAGCCTTGTGGAAAAACATGCTGGCGCCTGCACCCCGGTTGAGACCGTCCCTGCGAAGGCCGTCGGCCCGGTCCTTTTTCCGTTTGCCGAACACCACGCCGGATTTTTGGGCGCGGGCGCGCTCCATCAGCTCCGCCATCTCCTCGGATTTGGCCATGGCGTCCTCGTAAAAGTCGGCCTTCTGACGGCGTATCACCACCAGCAGCACCGCGATGGTCAATCCCACACCGCCGGCACACAGCAATGCGCCGGTGAGAGATCTCTCCATGGAGAACATAGCCACGCCCTTGAGCCAGCCCCAGACGGGAATATACCGGGTGACCGGATCGTTGAAAAACAGCATGGCTGCTGCCAGCGGCTCCTCGCCGCTGCGCTGCCAATAGAGGAAGTAGCCTGCGGTGATCAGCGCCAGCAGCACGTAAACAGCGTAGCGCAGATACGGTTTGGCGCCGGGATGGTTGGCGCAGACGATATACAGCAGGGTCTGGAGCAGCCTGCCCACGATCACCGTCAGTATCCACGCAGCAATAACGCCCAGGGCGGACCAGAGGCTCAGCCCCATATTGCCCATCAAATTGGGCAGCTGGAACAGCAGATAGATGCTGGCCAAGATCGCGGCGCCCATCTGGGTCACCAGCCGGAACATCAGCACCGACTGGGGACGCATGGGGGCTGCAAACAACAGGTTCACGTCAGCCGGCTGGAAGATCCGGCTGCCGTTTTTGTCGGCACTGACCACTTCAAAAAGCAGTACGCCCAGCACCACAGCGCCGGCGATCAATTCCGCCAGCTGCAGACCGAAGCCGCCGGGCGTCTCCGGGTCCGGGAAGATGCCGGGGATCTCGATCTCCACCGTTTCGCCCGACTCGTCGGGGGTCACCTCCACCTGACCGGGATCGTCGCCGCCCAGCTCCTCCAGCTTACTGGCGCCATAGCCCATGAGTCCGCCGATGACCAGGCAGACCACCAGGAAAATCAGCACCCAGGACTTGAACAGCTTTCGGATCTGGTTTTTCACCGAGTGGAAGGCATAGTAGAAAAACAGCTTCATTCCGTCTGCTCCTCTCCCGTCCCGCCGCGGGTCACATCATGGGCCTCCACGCCCTCGGTGACGGCGAAAAACAGCTCCTCCAGCGTCTGGCCGCTGCGCTCCAGTTCCTCACGGGTAACGTTGGCCTTCACCTGCCCGTTCTGCATGATGATGGTGCGGTCCCACAGCATATCCACACTGTCGATGATGTGGGTGGAGACCAGCAGCGTCGCGCCCTGATCGCGCATGGTCTCGATGGTGCGCTTGAGCTCTTTGATGGCGTGGGGATCCAGACCGATCATGGGCTCATCCAGCAGCACCATCTTCGGCTGAGGCAGCAGGCCCAGGCAGAGGTTCAGCTTCTGCTGCATGCCCTTGGACAGCTCGTCGCCGAATTTCTTCTTCTTGTCCGTCAGCTCAAAGCGGTCAAACAGGTCCTCGATCCGGTCCTTATAGTCCGTCAGACGGTAGGCCCGTGCCAGAAACTCCATGTGCTCGGACACCGTCAGATTGGGGTAAAGGGACGGCATCTCCGGGATATAGCCCAGGATGCGCTTGGCCGCCACGGATTTGTTGTCCAGCCCCGCCACGGTGATCTCGCCGTCATAGCGCAAGAAGCCGATGATTGCCTTCATGATGGTGCTCTTTCCGGCGCCGTTGGGCCCCAGCAGCACGGTGATGCTGCCGTCATCCAGATGAAAACTCACGTCGTCGCAGGCCAGGACCTTTCCATATTTCTTCGTCACGTGCGATACGTTCAGCATGTCGTCTATCCCTTCCCTTTCGCAGGTCGTTATAATAATTCAGTGTTAACTATTATAACCACAGCGGCCTTGTTTCGCAACCGCGGAACGGGGCATTTGTTTACAGTTCCGTTTCAAATCCGTAACGCGGATTTGTCGATAATTATGTACAGCTTGACTTTCATTCCCCGCTTGGCTACCATAGAAACAGGAGGTGATGACATGGATCGCAGCATTACCCTGCTGGACGGCGCCACGGGCACCAATCTCTGGGCCATGGCGCGTCAGCGGGGCCTTTCCCGCGCGTTTGTGGGGCTCTACAATCACACCCATCCGGAGCTGGTGCGGGAGCTGGCGGCACAGTTCGTTGCCGCCGGCAGCGAGATCATCCTGGCCAATACCTTCTGCGCAAACCGGCCGACCTTGATGAATTATCCCGGCTGTCACGTCCGGGATATGGTATCCGCCGCCGTGGCGCTGGCAAAAGAGGCCTGCGGAGCGGCGCGGGTGGCCCTGGACGTGGCCCCGCTCCCCAAGCCGCCCAAGGACCGGACGGACCGGCTGGGGGCCGCCGAAATCTACGATGAACAGATCGGCGCAGGCGTAGATGCCGGAGCGGACCTCATCTTTCTGGAGACCTTCTGGGAACCCACACTGCTCACCATCGCCGCGGAGCGGGCGGCGCAGTATGATCTGCCCCTGTTCTGTTCCATGACCTTTGCGGAAAACGGCGCCACATTCGCCGGAGTGACGCCGGGCGAGACGGTGCAGCTTTTGGAGCCGTATCACCCCGCCGCCGTGGGGCTCAACTGCTCCTGCGGGCCGACCGACTCCCTGCCCGTCCTGCGGGCGTTCCGCCAAGTCACCGACCTGCCCCTCATCTATAAGCCCAACGCAGGGGAGCATACTCCCGCAGACTTCGCCGAGGCAATGGCCCCCGCCCTGGAGATCGCCCGGTACGTGGGCGGCTGCTGCGGCACCACCCCGGCGGACATCGCCGCACTGAGGCGTATGATGCGAAAAAAATAACCTGTCATTGCGAGGCCCCCAACGGGACCGTGGCAATCCGTATCTCCATAAAGAGCGCGGATTCCCACAGAAAAAGCCGCCCATGGGCGGCTTTTTCTTCGCAACGACAGTTTTTTATTCCTCCTCCACCGGCACGTCCAGGCCGAACTCGCCGGGCAGGAACCGGGGACACACGTTCTCGCCGGTGCAGATGACGGCGGCGGCCAGGCGGGTGCCGATCTGACAGGCCTCGCCCAGGGTCTTGCCATAGGTCAGGCCGATGGTGACGCCGGAGAAAAAGGCGTCGCCGGCGCCAGTGGTGTCCTTCACGTCCACCTTCTGGGGCGGACAGAAGCCCACGCTGCCGTCAGCGTCCACGTACACGGCGCCCTCGCCGCCCATGGTGACCACCATGCGGCGGATGCCGGCGTTGGCCACCCGCTCGGGCAGCAGGGACATCATCTCCGCCGGGGTCTTGCCGGCGTAGTCCTCCAAAAAGAGGATGCCCGCCTCCTGCCGGTTGCACACGAAGCAGGCGCACTTGCGCAGGAAGTCACGGCGCTCCACGGCGATGCTCATGTTAGACACCACGGCGTACACGTCCTTGCCGTGCTTTTCAGCCAGGCGGAACACCTCCTTGACGATGTCCGGGTCCATGTCGATCTCAATGACCACACTGTCGGCGCCGGCAAAGATCTCATCGCCGTGCTTTTCCAGGGTGTTCAGAATGGGCCGCAGATCCGGCCGCTTGGAGATGGCTGCCACCACGTCGCCCTCGTTGTCGAAGATGGCCAGCCAGGTGCCCATGCCGTCCGGCGTGACGGACACGTAGTCGGTGTTGACCTTGTGGCGGCGCAGCTTTTCCAGCACGTCCAGCCCCGCACCGGTGCGGTCCACCAGGCTGACGAAGGTTGGCCGCAGCTCCACGTTGGCAATGTCCTCCACGATGTTGCGGCTGACGCCGCCGTGGACCTGCTCCACCCGGCCGGCGTTGCGGCCGCCGGGGAGATAGATGTCCTGGGGATAGCCCTTGATGTCCACGAAGACCGCGCCCATAACCACGATGCCCATATTGCACCCCTCCGCTTGTCGAATTTTGGATATTATAGCACACTTATCTCTCAGTTAAAAGGCTTTTCTCCAGCGCCAGCAGCTTTTCCTTGCGCCACAGACCACCGGCATACCCGGTCAGTGCGCCGTTTTTTCCCACGCAGCGATGGCAGGGGATCACCAGCCAGACGGGATTGCGCCCCGCCGCCGCGCCCACCGCCCGGGCGGCGCCGGGGCGGCCGATGGTTTTGGCGATTTCCCCGTAGGTCCGGGTCTCTCCGTAGGGGATGGCGTCCAGTGCCCTCCACACGGCCTGCTGAAAGGCCGTGCCCGTCAGGGTGACGGGCAGGTCAAATCCTTTTCGCTCTCCTGCCAGATACTGGCGCACCTGTGCCGCTGCCTCATCAGAGAGGACCGTTGGCGTGTGGGAATGCGCGGGCTCGTCCACCCAGCGCAGGAAAGTCACGGCGCCGCCGGTGCAGCTCACCTGCAGCAAGCCCAGTTCGGTATCGTAACAGGCAAAGGTCTCCATGCCATCCCCCTCCTTTTCCCCACTGTACCACATCGACCGCAGCGGGGCAAGCACACCTGCCGCCACCGTGCCATAAAATGACCTCGGAGAGTATCTCTCCGTGAGTTTTATACACAAGGAGGTCATATGAGTATGATCATTGAGCTCCGGGACGCCGCCATGACATATCAGTCTCCTGACGGCGAGGTAGAGGCCCTGGCCGGCGTATCCTTTGTCATGGAGGAGGGCGAATTCTGCAGCATCGTGGGGCCGTCCGGCTGCGGCAAATCCACCCTGCTGGGGGCTATCGCGGGGCTGGAGAAGCTGGACCGGGGCAGCGTACAGGTAGACGGCCAGACGGTTACCGGGCCCTCCCCCCGGATCGGGCTGATGCCCCAGCGGGATCAGCTCTTCGAGTGGCGGAACATCTGGGACAACGTGACCCTGGGACTCACCGTGCAGGGCAGGAACACGCCCGAGCGGCAAAAGCATGTGCGGGAGCTGCTGGAGCGGTACGACCTGGCGGATTTCGCCCACAAGCTGCCCTGCCAGCTCTCCGGCGGCATGCGCCAGCGGTGCGCCCTGATCCGGACACTGGCCACGGAGCCGAGGATCCTGCTGCTGGATGAGCCCTTTTCCGCCCTGGATTACCAGACGCGGCTGAGCGTCTCCTCTGACATCTACCGCATCATTCGGGAGCAGGGCAAGACGGCGTTGCTGGTGACCCACGACATCTCGGAGGCCATCAGCATGTCGGACCGGGTCTTTGTACTGAGCCGGAGGCCCGCCGTGGTAAAGGCCACCTTCGATATGGGCGAGCTGCGGGCTCTGCCGCCTCTGGAGCGCCGGGATTCCCCGGCTTTCTCCGGCTATTTCAATCTCATCTGGAAGGAGCTGGATCTCCAATGACTGAACATTCTCCTTCCCCCCGCCGCGCGGCGTATCTGCGCCGCCGGGCAAGGCAGGCGCGGATCATCCGCCTCTGGCAGATCGCCCTGCTCGTCGCCCTGTTTGCCCTGTGGGAGCTTTCCACCCGCCTGGGCTGGAGCGACGGTTTCCTCATCAGCAGCCCCAGCCGCATGGCGGCCACCGTGGGGCGGCTGTGGCAGGGCGGACAGCTGTGGCGCCACATCGGCGTATCGGTGCTGGAGACGGTGATCGGCTTCACCGCCGGGACCGTGCTGGGCACTGCCGTGGCGGTGTGCATGTGGTGGTGGGATAGTCTTTCACGGGTGCTGGACCCGTATCTGGTGGTGCTCAATGCCCTGCCCAAAACGGCGCTGGGCCCTATCTTCATCGTGTGGATGGGGGCCGGCATGGGCGCCATCGTCACCATGACGCTGGCCATTTCCCTGATCGTCACCATCCTCAATATGTATCAGGGCTTTCGAAATACCGACGCCGAAAAGATCCGGCTCATGCGCACGCTGGGCGCCAGCCGCGGCCAGATCCTGCGGCTGCTGGTGTTTCCCGCCAACTACGCCACGCTGCTGGCCACGCTGAAGGTCAACGTGGGGCTCTCATGGGTGGGCGTCATTATGGGTGAGTTTCTCGTCTCGCGTGCCGGTCTGGGCTACCTGATCGTCTACGGCTCCCAGGTGTTCAACATGGATCTGGTCATGGCCAGTGTGCTGATCCTGGCGGTGGCGGCGGTGATCATGTACCGGCTGGTGCTGCGGGTGGAAAAATATCTCAATCGTCTATGGGGGGTAATGCAATGATACGAAAATGGAGTGCGTTGTTGCTGGCGGTGGTGATGGCGGGCGCCCTGCTCGCCGGCTGCGGCGGAAAGAGTGACACCGTGAAGGTTCGTCTCAACGAGGTGACCCACTCGGTGTTCTACGCGCCGCAGTACGCAGCCATGGAGCTGGGCTACTTTGCCGATGAGGGGCTGGAGATCGAGCTGACCAACGGCGGCGGCGCCGACAAGGTGATGACCGCCGTGGTGTCCGGTCAGAGCGACATCGGCCTGGCCGGCGGCGAGAGCTGCATCTACGTCTATAACCAGGGCAAGGAGGACTATCCCCGCATCTTCGCCCAGCTCACCAAGCGGGACGGCTCCTTCCTGGTGGGGCGCAGCGACGCGGCTTTCTCCTGGGAGGATCTGCGGGGCAAGACCATCATCGGCGGCCGGCTGGGCGGCATGCCGGAGATGACCCTGGAGTATGTGCTGCGCAAGAACGGTCTGGAGCCGGGTGTGGACGTGGAGGTGGACACCTCGGTGCAGTTCAACATGATGGCCGGGGCCTTCACCGGCGGCAGCGGCGACTACGTAGCCCTCTTCGAGCCCAGCGCCACCCAGGTGGTGCTGGAGGGACAGGGGACCATCCTCTGCTCCCTGGGCGCCGAGAGCGGCGACGTGCCCTACACCTGCTACTTCGCCACCCAGAGCTACCTCAAGGATCACGCGGACGTGGTGCAGAAATTCACCAACGCCATTGCCCGGGGCCAGAAATGGGTGGCCCAGCACACAGACGCCGAGGTGGCGAAGGTGATTGCGCCGCAATTCCCCGACACGGATGAGGCCGTGGTGGCCGAGGTGGTGGGGCAGCTGCGGTCCATTGAGGCCTGGAGCGCCGATCCCGTCATGGAATCGTCAGCATGGGAGCGAGTGGAGTCGATCATGATCGGGGCAGGCCAGCTGGCCGAGACGGACCGGGTGCCCTTCGAGACCCTGGTGACCAACGAGTTCGCCGAAAAGACCAAGTAACGAAAAACGGGAGGAGCGAAGGAGGCACCTCGTAAGGAAGTGCCTCCTTCACATTTGAACACGAGATAATTGACCACGCCAGTCAGCAATGGTACAATAATTGAATCAAATCGGGATTCGTCGCAAAAACATGGTTGGGTTGCAGAAAAGAGGCAGGATAAGAATGACTGGACTGGAGAACGAAACCGGCAGATCACGGTATAGAGAAGCTAAAACGATTTTCTTCGCCATGATCGCCGAGATGGATCTGGTGATTAAAAACCTGATCAACCTCTTCTTTATCAGCCACTTCCTTGGTGCGGAAGGAGCGGCGGCCTATGAGGTCGTTATGCCCTGCATTATGCTTGTTTCAGCATTTGTCGCGCTGGGCTATAACGGGGTACAGGCTGTCTGCGCCAAGGACTACGGGGCAAA
>CAMVMU010000022.1 GCA_947168655.1 uncultured Oscillospiraceae bacterium | reverse complement strand
CATCTGGGCCTTGCCGGGTCCGAACTCGATGAACTTCTCCATCTGGCGGCGGAAGCACTCGGCGTTGTGGTCGATGTCGGCACGGGTCAGCATCTTGCGCATATCGCTGCGGCCGGAGGGGTCGCCGATCATGGTGGTACCGCCGCCGATAAGGGCGATGGGCTTGTTGCCCGCCATCTGCAGCCGCTTCATCAGCGTCAGCGCCATGAAATGTCCGGCGGTCAGGCTGTCCGCCGTGCAATCAAAGCCAATATAGAACGTGGCCTTGCCCGCATTGATCATGTCGCGGATTTCTTCCTCGTTGGTGACCTGAGCGATCAGGCCGCGGGCCACCAGTTCCTCATAGATTCCCATTGTTGTTTCGTTCCTTTCCTTTCGTTGTATCGCAGAGAGCAAAAGAAAACGCCCCCTGCCGTATTGACAGAGGGCGAACAAAGTCGCGGTACCACCTCATATTCGCCGCACCCTCACGGATAGCGGCCTCACGGGGTGCCATCACACCCCTGCGCGATAACGGGCGCACCCGACACACCTCTACTTGCTTTCACGTTCAAGGGGTTGCTCCGGGATGTATTCACCGCGTCCTCCCTCTCCCCCTTCCACCAGCCGGGGGCTCTCTTGTCAGGTCATGACGCGCTTACTTGTTCCCTTCCTCACAGTGTCAAATATGAAATTACAGGCGATATTATAGTTGTTTTTTTCCCGTTTGTCAACGGAATTATACCAGAGAGCTGCGATATTCCTCCGCCTGGCGCAGCAGTTCCTCGGCGCCGGAGAGCATGGTCTCGGTCACCAGACTCCCACCGGTGAGACGGGCCAGTTCAGAGCGCCGCTGCTGGCGGTCCAGCCGCGTCACCCGGGTATAGGTGCGGCCATCCCGCTCACCTTTTTCCACAGAAAAATGGGTGTCCGCCATGGCGGCAAGCTGTGGCAGATGGGTGACGCACAGCACCTGCTTGCGGCGGCTGATGCGGGCCATCTTTTCCGCCACCTTCTGGGCGGCGCGCCCGCTGACGCCGGTGTCCACCTCGTCAAAGACCATGGTTCCCACCTGGTCCTGCTCGCTGAGCACGTTCTTCATGGCCAGCATAATGCGGGCCAGCTCGCCTCCGGAGGCAATCTTATGGATCGGCTTGAGTGCCTCGCCGGCGTTGGCGGACATGAGAAATTGTACGGCGTCCATGCCGTTCTCCGTCAGTTCGGTTTCGGTAAAGTCCACAGCGAATTGGATCTTGCCCATGTCCAGCTGTGAGAGCTCCGTGAGGATCTGAGCGGAAAGGGACTCGGCGGCCTCGCGGCGGGCCTGTGACAGCTTTTCCGCATGCGTTCTGGCGTTCTTCTCCGCCTTGGCGCGGCGCCGCTCCAGATCGATCAGCGTGTCGTCGGCGTCGGTGATCTGATTCATTTCGGCGCGGCAGCGGTCCAGATAATCCAGCATATCCTCCACCGAGGGGCCGTACTTCTTCTTCAGCCGATAGAGCTGATCCAGCCTGCTCTCCACCTCATCCAGCTCGTTGGGGGAAAAGTCGAAGCTGTCACGGCGATCCCGGAGGGTGTCCGCCAGGTCGTAGATCTCGCTGTAAGCAGCGGAGAGACGCTCGTATAATGCGCCGTAGCTGTCGTCCAGATTGCGGATGGCTGAGATGGCACCTTGGGCCTGGCTCAGAAGGCTCAGCGCGCCGGAGCCGTTGTCGTCACCGCTGAGACAGAAATCCGCCTCGGAGACGGCGGAGATGAACTTTTCACTGTTGCGCAGAAAATTGCGGCGGGCCAGCAGCTCCTCTTCCTCCCCGCGCCGCAGCTCGGCCCGTTCCAGCTCGCTGATCTGATAGCGAAGGGTGTCCAGACGGCGAGCCTTTTCCGCCTCGTCCATCTGAAGGGCCTGGATTTGTCGGCGCAGATCGGAAAGCTGATGATAGGCCTCACGGTATGTATCCAGCAGAGGCTGGACGCGGCCGAAGCTGTCCAGGTACAGAATATGCTGCTCCTCGTCCAAAAGCTGCTGGCCGTCATGCTGGCCGTGGATATTCAGCAGGCTGGTACCCAGGGCGCGAAGCTGCGCCACGGTGGCGGGACGGCCGTTGATCCGGCAGATATTCCGTCCGTCACCATGTATCTCCCGCTGCAGGAGGAGCTCGTCACCGGAGTCAATGCCGCTCTCCTGAGCGATGGCGGCGGGCACGTTGGAAAAGCAGGCACTGACAAAGGCCTTGTCACTGCCGGTGCGGATCAGATCGCGGGAGGTGCGCTGACCCAGCACCGCACTGAGTGAGTCGATGACGATGGACTTGCCGGCACCGGTCTCACCTGTCAGAGCGTTGAAGCCCGGCTCAAAGACGATATCCGCCTGCTCGATGATGGCGATATTCTCAATGTGAAGAAGGTTCAACATATGGCAACCTCCGCACAAACCGTTACTTTTCGTATTTTGCCGCTTCCTGTGCCATCTTGTTGTCCAGGATCTCGCAAAAGCTCTTCTTGGACAGGCGCACCAATTTGGTGCAATACTGAGACTGACTGACGCGAACCTGATCGCCGTTCTTCAAGGAAAAGGCCTTGCCGCCGTCAGCAGAAAGATAAACGAACTTTCTGTTAGCTTCCGCCGTAACCACTGTAATCACATGCTCAGGAGAGAGCACATAGGAAAACGCACGCGTGGAGTGAGCGCAAATGGGCGTCAGCAAAAGATTTCGTGCGGTAGGCTCCACGATAGGGCCGCCGGCCGCCATGGAATAACCCGTGGATCCGGTTGGTGTACTGATGACAACTCCATCTCCAGTGACACGGGTCAGCCGTCCCTCTTCCGTAAAGGTCTCAAGCCTTACAACCCTTGCGATGGAACCTTTGGAGATAACTGCATCGTTCAGCGCAATGGTATTGTAGATCTCACGGTCGCCGCGCAGGATCTTGACGTCCAGCATCATGCGAGACTCTACGTTAAACTTCCAGTCGCTGAGATCACGGAGGCGATCCAGCTCATGCGGCTCCAGTTCGGACATGAAACCCAGACTGCCCAGATTGATGCCCAGCACCGGTACGTCGTGGATAGCCACCGTTTTTGCGAGATGAAGAATCGTGCCGTCGCCGCCGAAGGCAATGAGCAGGTCTGCAGAGCTAATCTCATTCTCCAGGGGGGATACAGCGATATCCGGCATCTTCTTCTGCCCCTCAGGCTGGAACGGCAGACAGGTCGCCGTTTCAATCCCGATGCTTTCCAGGATCTCCTTGGAGCGCTGGGCAACCCGCAAATCATTGTCGCGATAGGGATTGGGACACAAGATCACTCTTTTCATGGTCACATTCCTCTCTGTTACGTGAAAAATCATTCCGTCAGTTCCGCATGGGATGCAGAGACGATTGCGTTCAGATCCGGGATAACATCATCTTCCCCGGATTTACGGAGATAGCCGAGATACTCAATATTACCCTCGGGTCCCCGGATTGGAGAATACGTAATGCCAAGTACTGTAAAGTGATTTTCCTTTGCATGGCTCAGGAAGTTTTTCAGCACCTCCCGGTGAACAGCGGGGTCGCGGACGACGCCCTTTTTCCCCACCTTTTCCCGTCCGGCTTCAAACTGAGGCTTGATAAGACAGGCGATTTCACCGCCGTCTCGCAGCAGTGCATAAAGAGCCGGAAAGATCAGCTTCAAGGAGATGAAGGAGACGTCAATGGAGGCAAAATCCAACGGATCCGGGATCTGCTCCCGAGTGAGGTATCGAGCGTTGGTGCGCTCCAGACAGACCACGCGTTCATCACTGCGGAGTTTCCAATCCAATTGCCCGTAACCAACGTCCACGGCGTAAACCTTTTGGGCGCCATTTTGCAGCATACAATCCGTAAATCCACCGGTGGAAGCACCGATATCTGCACAGATCTTGCCGTCAAGCGTTATGGGCCAGGTCTTCATGGCTTTTTCCAATTTCCAACCGCCGCGGCTGACATATGGCATGACGTGGCCACGCACCTCGATTTCCGACTCGTTTGGAATGGACGTGCCGGGTTTGTCCACCCGCTGTCCATTCACGAAAACGCTTCCGGCCATGATGACAGCCTGTGCTTTTTGACGGCTGGTGAAATAGCCTCGGTCAACCAGAAGAACATCCAGTCTGGTCTTGCCACTCATGAAAGAGCCTCCTCAATATCAGCTGCAACGGCCGCAGCATTCAGGCGATACTGTTCATATAACTGCTCCACAGTGCCTTGGTCAGGCACGTGATCACCGAGATTGCGCAGAATCATGCGCTGCGGTGCGCATCCACGCCGCGCAAGGAGTGCTGCGATGTGCTCACCCACGCTGGCAGAAGCGACACAGTCCTCCAGCACAAAGGTACAGGGGATTCCATGCAGCATCCCAATCAGTTCCTCCTCCGGCAGCGGCGTGATCCGGTTCAGCTTGATAACAGAGACATGTATCCCCTTCTTCTGCAGCATCTCGGAAGCCGAGATCGCTTCATTTACATGGATACCATATGTAACGATAGCCGCATCGTTGCCGCGGGACAGGATAGTCGCGCCCGATCCACTCTCGGCATTTTCAACATATGCGCCTTCGCCGCCGCGGGGATAGCGGATAGCCACCGGCCCCTTGCACTCATAGATCGCCTCGTGCAGCATGGTACGAAGCTCAGCAAAGCTGGACGGACACAGCACCGTCATTCCGGGAATTTGGGCCAGATATCCCGGATCGAAACAGCCGTGGTGTGTCTCGCCGTCTGCGCCGACAAGTCCGGCACGATCGACGGCAAATACCACATGAAGGCCAAGGAGGGAAACATCGTGCAGCAATTGATCATAACTCCGCTGCAAAAATGTGGAATACACTGCGCAGACCGGGATCATCCCCTGGCTTGCCAGGCCTGCGGCCATGGCTGCGGCATGGCCCTCAGCGATACCTACGTCAAAAAGGCGATCAGGTAATTCGTCCGCAAAACCAGTCAAGCCTGTGCCGTCCCGCATAGCAGCGGTAATGGCGCAGATCCGATGATCCCGCTTTGCAAGTTCCAGCAGTTCTCTGCCGAACACCCCGCTAAAGCTGGGGGAGCCGCTTTTTGCCATTTTACCGGTCAAGGGGTCAAAGGGGCCGACGCCGTGGAAAATACCCGGTTCCTGCTCAGCAGGGGCGTACCCCTTTCCTTTCACCGTCTCCACATGGAGAAGGACCGGTCCTTTCATCTCCTTTGCCTCAGCCAGAAGGTTGATAAGCTGCTCTACGTCGTGGCCATCCACAGGACCGAGGTAGGAAAAACCCATGTTCTCAAAAAACGTACTGTCCGGAAGCAGAGACTTCTTCAGTGTACTTTTGACAGAGTGACTGAATTGGTAGACCTTCTTGCCGACCAGGCTGCCGCCCATAGCCTTGCGGTAACGTTTTTTCAGCGCATAATACTCAGGTGAGTTGCGCAGACGCGTGAGATAGCCGGAAAGGCCGCCCACATTGCGGCTGATGGACATACCGTTGTCATTGAGAATCACGATCATTTTCTCGCCGGAAGCGCCTGCGTCGTTCAGTCCCTCCAGACTCATGCCGCCGGTGAGGGCGCCATCGCCGATCAGGGCGAGGACGTGATAATCCTCATGCTGAAGCGTTCTGGCTCGAGCCATACCCAGCGCAACAGAGATGGAATTCGAGGCGTGTCCTGCCACGAAGGCATCATGGGCACTCTCACGAGGTTTGGGAAAGCCGGAAATCCCATTCATTTGGCGCAGTGTGGAAAACACCTCCCGGCGGCCAGTCAGGATCTTGTGGACGTAGCACTGGTGGCCCACATCAAACACAAGACGGTCGCGGGAGGTGTCAAAAACGCGATGAATGGCAACAGTAAGCTCCACGACGCCAAGATTGGACGCCAAATGTCCGCCGGTGCGGGACACCTGGTCAACAAGAAACGTCCGCAACTCCTCACAAAGCTGCGGCAGCGCCTCTACATTCATTTTTTTCAAATCCGACGGGTCATGGATCTGTTCCAGATACAATTGGATTCGCCTCGTTTCAGCGATAGATATGAAGTGCGTGAAGGATTCGCGCCACGCGGTGCACCACGTTGGTGCAGTCATCGATGGCAATATTCTTGCCAATGGCTTTTCCGCCTATGGTTGCGCCGGAGATCAGCGCCGTGATCCCAATGGACAAGAGTACAGAGGTGGTAGACAGGCTGCGCTGCAGCTGGGTCACAATCACGGCGGCAGTGGTGCCGCTGACGATGCCGCAGATATCGCCCACAACGTCATTGCAGAAGGAACTGACGCGGTTTGCGTTGTTGAGAAGTTTGATGGCCTCCTTGCCGCCCTTTTCCTTATGGGCAGCCATGGAGTGGAACGGCCTGGGATCTGCTGCTGTAACAGCTACGCCGATCATATCGAACACAATGCCGAGAATAATAAAAAACAGCAGCACCAGGACCGCCACGATATAGCCGGCCCCGGAAAGCGCTTCACTGGACAGGAAACTCAACAGAGCCGACAACGTAACAGACATGAGAAAAACGTGGAAAATCCAACGGCTTCCACCTGTTTTTTTCTTGCTCTTGTCTTTCTCTTTTTCTTTGTCGCGCAAGGCAGCAATCCCTCACTCATAGGTAAAATGAAACTGAACAGGGCGGCTCCGAAGGTAAATCTTACGGCTTAGGTACGGGTTGGCTTTCCCCGCAGCACACCTCTCGTCGCCGATCAGGCGGTTTCCCTTTCAGTGCTGCGCCGCGTTGTTACCGGTACGCGATACCCGACTGCCACTTAGTCCGCACTGCAATCCCTCCGGCGCCCCATCAGGACAGCCTAGGTGATTTCCACAGCAGTCAAACCGTTTCTTATCCTCTTTTGCAGACTGGGTTTCAAGGGAATATCACGTTGTCCCTGGCCGGGGAGTCCGCGCATCAGCTCCCCTATTCACCCAGCCCACGCAAGGCAGGCTACTCTGCACACAGCGTTCGAGCGGCACGCGCCGCTTTATCACCGCATTGCAGGTTCAAATCATCTGCTTCGTACACAGGTCGCTTTACCACGGGGGGAGTACGCCCGTGCACAACAGCAGGTCTCCACAGAGGCAGGGTCGGGTCCTCCATGCCATTGGGGGGCGCCCTACATCCGCAGGCTGCAGCAAATTGCCGCGCCTCCCTCCAGCATCCACCCCAAACTGGGCGTAAGAAGCAGACACCAGAGGTTTCACAGTTGTGCCCTTTAAGGGATTTTTAGGCCCCTCTTAGGAAACGGCAGATCTGACTAGGATACTGCGCCGCTGTTCAGCAAGTATATAGTATATCATATCATTTTCAAAATGACAACTGTCTTTCTACTCCGGATTTGATATGGAAAAAAATGACCGCGCGGATCCATTTTCACCGCGCGGCCATAGATAACAGCATATTATTTGTCACGCTGAAGCAGGCGATCCGCCAGTTCCAGCAGGAAGGTCCGGTCGCCCCAGGCTGATACGGCCTGCTTGGCGCGGGCCGTACAGCGGGCAACCTCCTCGCGGCAGCCATCCAAACCCTTGAGGTCCACGTAGGTGACCTTGCCGGCCTCGCGGTCTGATCCAACAGGTTTTCCGAATACGGCTTCGTCACCGGTTACGTCCAGAATATCATCCCGAATCTGAAAAGCGAGTCCCAATTGCGAGGCGTACTCCAGGGCCTGGAGTCGCATCGTGGGCGGCATCTTTGCCGCCACGCATCCGAGTTCCGCTGCGGCGGTGATCATAACGCCGGTCTTGAGACGGTCAAGCTCCCGTCTCCCGGCCTCATCCCGCACATCGCAGACGGAATCCAGCACCTGGCCCGCGACCATGCCATCGGCTCCGCAGGCACGCGCAAGCACCTGGATCGCCTCCAGACGGTTTTCCGCAGACATCATGGGAGCCTGGGCAATCATGCGGAACGCTTCCGGCTGAAGAGCATCGCCTGCCAGCAGCGCCAGCGTCTCGCCGTAAACCTTATGATTTGTGGGCTTTCCCCGGCGAAGATCATCATCATCCATGCAGGGCAGGTCATCATGGATCAGACTGTAATTATGGATCATCTCCAGGGCGCAGGCGTATGGCAAGGCGAGATGCCAATCCATACCGCCCACCCGTGCAAATTCCAGCGTCAGCACAGGACGGATTCGCTTTCCGCCTGAAAGCAGACTGTATCGAATGGACTCGTAAAGCTTTCCATAGGGCTTATCTGCCGTGAAAAGCCGGTCCAGATATTTCTCAACGGCATCCAGATAGCCGTTATACCGCGTTTGAAAGTCCATGGTCATTCCTCCGTCAGAAAGTCGTTCTCCACCGGGGCGCCATCGCTGCCTTTCATCAGCTTGACCACCTGCTGCTCCGCCTGATCCAGCTCTCTGCGGCAGGCAGAAACAAGGCCCGTCCCCTCCTCAAAAAGACGGAGAGAATCGCTCAAAGGCGCCTCGCCTTTCTCCAGCTTGCTGACGATCTCATCCAGGCGGCGCATTTTTTCTTCAAAGCTCTTCTGATCTTCCATTGTCAGTTCCTCCTATTCCACCGTTTCTACCTTACAGCCCAGACTGCCGTGGGCAAGCTGCAACCGGATCCGTTCACCGGGCAACACCTGGCTGCTGTCAAGCAGGATACCACCGTTTTCACGCTGCGCCAGAGAGTACCCGCGCCCCAAAACCTTCAGCGGACTGAGAGCATCCAGAGAAGCTGTCAGACGGGTGAACCGGCGCATTTCCGTGTCAACGCGCTCTTTCGCCGTCATGGCCAGTTTCTGATGCACAAAGTCCAGTTGAAGACGCCTGTCCTGCAGGAAAGCCATCGGATCGGTCAAGACACGCTTATTCTCCAGTTCCGAGAGCCGTTTGTCCTGCCGATCCAGCAGGTTCAGCATACTGTTTGTCATGCTTCCCTCCGCTCCCTGCAAATACCGCAGCAGCTCCGTCATATCGGGCACGGCGATCTCTGCAGCGTTGGAGGGCGTGGATGCCCGGCGGTCAGCCACGAAATCGGCGATCGTCACATCCGGCTCATGACCGACAGCCGAGATCACCGGGATCTCCGACTCATAGATCGCCCTGGCCACTCGCTCATCATTGAACGCCCAAAGATCCTCCAGGGAGCCGCCTCCACGCCCCGTGATCAGCACGTCTGCCAGCCGCCAGCGGTTGGCATACCGAATGGCGCCGACAATCTCCGGAGGGGCCTCCACCCCTTGTACCCGGACAGGCAGCAGCAGCACCTTGGCAATGGGGTAGCGCCTCCGCAGAATGCGGATCATATCGTGAACCGCCGCGCCGGCTGAGGATGTGACAATGGCAATGCGCCTTGGATAAGGCGGCAGCGGCTTCTTATGGCTCTCGTCAAAGAGGCCCTCCTGATAGAGCTTTTCCTTCAGCTGCTCAAAGGCGACGTGGAGATCACCCACGCCGTCCGGCGTCAGTGAGCCGCAGTATAGCTGGTAGGCTCCGTCGCGGGGAAAGACGCTGATACGGCCGAAGGCAATCACCTTCATGCCATGCTCGGGACGAAAACGCAGCTTCACGGCAGAACTCTTGAACATGACGCAGCGCAGAGAGCTCTCCGCGTCCTTCAGCGTAAAGTAGTGATGGCCAGAGGGATATATTTTATAGTTTGACAGCTCGCCGCGGATATATACACCGCTCAGCTGCGGCACACCATCGATCACATTTTTTATAAGGCCGTTGATTTGAGAGACGCTGTAAACCGTCTGATCCACGCCTTTCACCTCCTGAAAACCGGGAAACAGGCAGAGCATACCGCTCTGCCTGCTGCTTATTCCTTCACTTCCTGCCGTGCAAAGCTGCCCAGGATCCCGTTGATGAAGCGGACCGTATCCGGCTCCTCATACTTCTTGGCGATCTCCACAGCCTCGTTGATGGCAACACCGGCTGGAATATCCGGCATATAGAGGATCTCGAACATTGCCACACGCATGATGGCGGAGGCAACCAAAGAGATGCGGTCGAACCGCCAGCCCTTGGCATAATTCTCAATGTAACCGTCCAGCTCCGCCGCGTGCTCGGCAACGCCGGAAACCAAGCGGCGAATATAATCCTCCTGCTTGGCGTTTGGCATGTCGTCATAGAGTCCGCACTCCGGCGACAGGTCGGCAAAATTCTCTGCCGACAGGCGCTGATCCAGGAAATCCTGCAGGCTCAGGTCTGTAAAGCTCAGCTCGTAGGCCAGATGGGTGGCAATCTCGCGTGCCGTATTGCGTGTCATAGGTGGTTATCCTCTTTCTTATCTCTCAGTTGAAGCTGATGCCGCCCACGTGGACATTAACCGTGTTGACACGGAAGCCTGTGGTACTCTCCAGCGTGGAACGTACCGCCTGCTGGACTTTGGTGGCAACGTCGGAAATGCCGCAGCCGTAACGGATCATCAGGAAGAGATTGACGATCAGCGCATCCCCGTCCATATCCACACGGACACCCTTGGCCGTCAGTTTTTTGCCGCCCAGAATGTCAGACACGTTTCCGTTCATCAGGCCGCCGACACCGTCCACCTCCAGCGCGGTGGCGGTGGTGAGATTGGCCACAACCTCTTCAGCGATCTGGATATTGCCAAGCTCCTCCTGGCGAACCATATATTCTCTGTTCTCAGCCATGGTAAGAATATCTCCTAACTGTCAAAATCTGCTCTGCTTACAGTTATAGACATTATACCATTTCATGCCGAAAAATACAACTGTTAATTTGACTCAACGATTTTGATCTGGTCAGGGGTGTAATTGGTCTCGCTGATGACGATATCCTTGATGCGTGCCACATCTGCCGTATCCAGTCCATCCGGCGCGGAGACAACCACGCTGATGGAATCCTCGCCCATAAATGCCACACAATCAGCGTAGCCCTTTGCCGTGACAAGGCTTTCGATCTGAGATTCCGCAACCGTATAGGCGGCCAGAACCTGCAGCGCCTGGGATGCCTCGTTGAGCGTTTTCTCATCTGCGTTCTCATCCACTTCCGCCTGCTGCAGCATGCTGATTGCGCTGTCGCGGGCCTGCTTTCTGCTCAGACGCGCCGTGGCAAAATAATCATTCTCTGCCGGTGAGGCGGTCTCCTGTGCCGAGTCAGCGCTGTTAAGCTGTTGTTCCCCGTTGACAAGGGTCGACTCTCCCAGCACTTTGCTGCTCTCCCCTACGCCCGCGGAATAGCGCCAGTTCAAATACACCGCTGCAGCCACCATAACCAGTACGCTGGCAATTACCGCTCTTTTTCTCCATACGCTTTTCATGAAATGTACCTCCTATGACTGTTTCCATTTGACAATCGTGATCTTATCCGCACTCAATCCGGTGAGTGCGGAAACCGCTTCGGTGATCGCCAGACGCACAGCGCTGTTCCCAGCCCCCTGGCAGACAACAACTGCGCCTCGAAAAACGGGATACACCTGTTTTGTGACGATCACCTCCTGATACCCACTGCCGCGATTCAGCGTCACGGTCTCCTGTCGGTCGCGTCCGTCGCTTGATCCGCCGCCCCGGCTTCGATCAACGTCAGAGGCAAGCTGCAGCTGCGGACCCGATGCCAACGTCAGCATGATGCGCAGCTTTCCAACCCCGTCAATCTGGCCGAGGACTGCCTCCATCCTTTTCTCTGTCTCCTCCAGAGAGAAGGCTTCCTCCACGTTCAGAGACGTTGTCTGCTGTTTGGACGCACTTTTCCGGGTGGATGGGATCAGCATCAGCATCACACCAAGCAGAACGATCAGCACAACATATTTGTATTTTTTCCAGAGTTCAGAATATTTGATGACCTGCATGACCTACCTCTCCTGCCAAAACTGACGTTCCATGGGGATACCCAGCTCCCGTGTGATGCAGTCCGCCAGTTCCTGCTGCAGAGGAACGTCCATGGTCACCGCATCCGGAAACGGGATTCCATCGTCCAGATATGTGCTTACCACAGGATGACAAATGATCCCCAGTTCATTTCCTTTGTCCGAAATATATGCGGCAGTCCGCTCGGCTATGATTGCCCGCGTCCTGTCCAGGTTCTCCTGCTGAAATCCGTCGATCATGCGCTGGATCTCCCGGGCGCAGTCGTTGTAGTCCAGATCCCAGCCCGGATCCAGTTGACCAAAAGGGCCCAAAAAGGCAAGCAGCAATATAAGGCCGCCGGAAAGACGCGCAACCGTTCGCACCTTCCCTGCAGGGATCAAGTGATATACAATTGTCAGAAGCAAAGCTGAGGCAATGATTCCCAGCAGCCAGCTGCGAAACAGTTCCATTACGTCACCACCACCGAAACAGACGATGCCACAGAGATCAGAAGCAGCAGCGCACACGCGCCAACCATTCCCAGAACAAGGCCAAACGCCGAGCCAAGGGCGTCTATCAGCTCGATCAGCGGTTTGGAGCCCATTGCAGACGCCAGAATCGCTGTCAGCTTATAGAGCAGATACTGGACCGCGAGATGCAAAAACGGCATCAGGCAAATGGCAAGAACGCCAAGCATCCCAAATACGCCAATGGCACCTTTAATCACTCCGGCGCCTGCCAGAATGCTGTCTGTGGCGTCAGAGATAATGCCGCCCACCACCGGGACTGCGGTGGAGATAGCCGATTTTGTCAGACGGACAGCCGTGGCGTCAGCTGCTTTACCGACCGCTCCGCTCAAGGAGAGAAATGCGGTAAAAAGCAGCAGCAGTGTGGCGAGTCCCCAGGTGACAAACTTACCGATTCCGTCCTGGAGCCTTTTCAGGTCCTGCTCCGGCATCATCGCGTCGGCAACGGAAATTGCGATGAAGAAATAGACGACAGGTACCAGAACCCTGCGGATTACCGTCATCAGCGCATTCACGAAGAGCACCGTAACGACTTGCCGGGTACTGGCGGTCACAGCGCCTCCTCCGGCAGCCACCGCTGCAGCCAGTGTCGGCAGGAGCGACTTGGCGAAGACGTCCAGCTGCTCCAATGCCTCAATCCCCATCCCCATGAGAGAGCGCAGGCTACCCACGGAAACAATCGTGATGACAAGTGCCCCCGCCGCAGGGACAATGTCCGGCCCTTGTGTGTCGGCTGCGCGGTGAAGGTCATCCATGACACCGCAGAGGAGTACGACGCCCAGCAGCAGCACAAGACCTTTGACGTTGTCGCGGACAAGCGTGAGCACGCACTCTTTTGCCGTGCGCCACAGCTGTTCGATCCCTTGCAGGAACGTGCCGTGATCATAAGTCTCCTCACCCATTCCATCCAATATCTGTTCCGCCTCGCCGGGTAACGCTTCCATCAGTTCGTCCGGCACCGACGAGGCCAGGACTGGTACGACGGAATAGGAAACCAGCAGGATGACTAAAATTGCTACTCGAATCATTCTCATATCATCGATTGCAGCATTTCCCAAACGGCCCGCAGCAGTGGGATCGACACCAGAATTGCGCCAAATGAGCCTCCCATCTCCACCAGAGACGCCATGGCGGTCTGCCCCGCGTCCCGGCAAAGATCTCCTCCCACCCGGCAAATCAGTGCGATCCCCAGCGTTTTCAGCAGCGGTGCAAAAATGTCCTCTGACATGCCGCTCCAAACCATCATCTGGTTCAGCAGTTCAACGATCTCCCGGATGGGAACCATCAAAGCCAGAAGTACAACGACACAGACGGACAGCGTCAGCACGAGCCCCATTTCCGGACTGCTCTTTTTTACAAATACGGCAAGTACCGCGCTGACGACACAGACAGCCGTCAGACGAATGATCGTCTCCATGGCTACAGGCTAAATAGCGCCTTGACCAGGTCGAAGAGGTCGCTGATCTTTTGCAGCAGAATCATCATTACTACCACCAATCCGGCCAGGGTCGTCATCATAGCCTGCTCCTCCCGTCCGCTGCGAACCAATAATTGATTCAATACTGCCACCAGAATTCCGACAGCCGCTATTTTGAAGATCAGATCAACGTCCATTTTTTGACCTCATTACATCAGTATCATGACCAGTAAACCCGCCGCGGAAAGAGCAGCGGCTGCACAGATTTTTTCCCGTTGCTGCAGCGCGTCCTTTTTTGATTCGCCAAGCTCCGTCATCTGACTGGCAGCATACAGGATCGAACCCTCCTGCCGAATCAGATCTCCGCCCCATTCGATTGCGCACAGAATGTCGGATATGGATGGTGACAGTGTTGTAAACTCACTGCGCCACGCCTCTTGTAAAGTAGTGTTACTTTCCATTAATATTACAATATCAGAGAAGAATTTCCCGGATTCCCTCCGATTTGTCAAGTGGCGGATCCCTTCTGGAAGCGGAATCATTTTCCACCGAATCTCCCCTGCAAGCTGCGTCAGTGCGCCGGCAAGGTCACGGATCAGAGCAAGTTCACGGCGCAATGCGCGTGAGTAGCTCCAAAAGACAGTGATCCCTCCCAGCAAAACCAACACCGCTCCTGTCAGCTTCACAAGTCCTCCACCTCATAGGATCGTTGACCATTCATGCTGCGGATGGTGACGCAACGATCAAATACGCTCAGTTCCAACAGCTTCCGGAACAGTGGTTTTGACTTTAATTCCTCTCGATCGGCGGCGTGAATCGTTGCCAGAAGCGTCACACCGCAGTTCGCGGCTGACGCCATTGCTTCCAGATCCTCGCGTGCGGTGATCTCATCTACGGCGATCACCTGCGGGTTGCAGGATCGCATCAGGATCGGAATTGCCAGCGCTTTTGGGCAGCCGTCCAGTACGTCCGTGTGACTTCCCACGTCCATCTGTGGAAGCCCCTGCTGCATAACCGCGATCTCGCCACGCTCATCTGCCACTGCGACCCGGCGCGGTGCAAATCCAGCCGATCCGTCCGATATCAGCCGGATTAGGTCCCGAAGAAGCGTTGTTTTTCCCCAACCCGGCGGAGAGAGTATCAATGTATTGACCGGATTGCCGTCTGGACAGACACGGGCCAGGACGTCGTCCGCTACGCCGATACGCTGCCTGCTGATACGAACCGACATGGAGGAGATATTCCGCAGGTTTGTGTTGATACCGTTGTTGATAACGGCTGTACCGCATACGCCGATACGAAATCCCCCCTCTGCCGTGAGATATCCCTGACGCAGGGTTTCCGTGGAGGCATAGCGGGAGTAACCCGTGATTCGATCGCACATCTGCTCCAGATCCCCCGGAGAAATATACATGCCGCTCTCCCCTAAGGGCAGCTCCCCTTCCGGCAGCAGCACCGTCAGAGGCTGGCCGGCGCGAAGACGGAGCTCCTCGGCCGCACCCTGCTGATCTGCGCTTACATGCATTGCCGGACGCTGCCAGCGAAGAGGCAGCAGTTTGACCGCCTCTGCATACCGGGCGGTGCCATCGCTCTTATCCACATGTCCCACTTCCTTTTTGTGTGATGCACTACTCTATGACGGGTTGTCCCCGCTTATGTCAGGACAGAAAAAATCCCTGTACTGATTGTACAGGGATTTTACTTTACATATATTGATTTTTCCTATTCTTTCAGGTTAAACAATGTGGAAATCAAACCGGAGTAGACCTGTTCTGGGCTTTTTTGAAACCGATCGGCAAGCTCATGAGCCATCTCCTCGCCGGCAACCATCAGCTGCAGGTGCATCACACTGTCCAGATCGTCATCCAGCGAGAGATCCACTGTAAAGGTGCCGTTTTTGCGAGGCGTCACACTGCTGCGTACCTGAGATTGGCGCAGAATCTTTTGGTTATAGTCAGCCACATTTTTGTCCGTGCGGACCCGCACAGAATAGGGCAGGCTCGTTTCGCAGATAGCGCTGTTTTTCAGGCCCTTGGGTGTGATACAGTAGGTCTGCTGCTCCGTCAGGTGTAAATGCTCTGTGCGTACCAGATCGTTCAGGCACTCGGTAAAGGCAAAGTAGTCAATGCCGTCGTCACACATGGTAAGCTCCTGCATCCCCTCCAGGGGCAGCGGTTCCAAAACACGGGCGGCAATATAAAGGATCAAAAACTTGATCTCAATTTTCTCACGGATAAAGCCAACGCCCATATGAGGACCTCCTCTCTTTGGTCTCAATTATAAGATACCGTCGCGAATTTGTACAGGGCTTCAGGCAAATTTTCTTTGTAGTCGAATTGCAATTCACCCTGCTATCTGCTATGATAGATAAGTAAAAGAACATCGTTTTACAGATATGCAGAGCTTGAATGGGGGTTTGTTCTATGTGGAAAAGATTGCTATGCTGCCTTTTATCCATCATGATCCTGCTCAGCTGCGCAGCCTGCGGCAAAAAGGGCGGCGAGACAACGCCTCCCGAGGATGATCCCATTGTTGAGCCAGATCCTCAGCCGATAGATGAACCGGACGATCCCGAGCCGGATCCGGAGCCCGTTGTTGTGATCACAAATCCTCTGACCGGTGAACCGCTGGAGAATGAGGATCTTGTCAACGCAAGGCCTGTGGCGGTGATGCTGAACAATATTCATTACGCCATGCCCCAGCACGGCACGTCCGCTGCGGACATGATTTTCGAATATGATGTCGAGGGCAGCATCACCCGTATGGTCGCATTCTATCAGGATCCGTCCAAGGTGGGAACCATCGGTTCCGTCCGCAGTGCGCGCGCATGCTTTGTGGAGACCGTCCTGGGGATGGACGCTATCTACGTACATGCCGGAGGCAGCGATGAGGCCAAGCGCATGATCAGGAATCTTGCCGTTGACCACATCAGCGAGGGAGCCAGTGGCGTATTCTGGCGGGACGCTGAACGGCGCAAGACCATGGCCATCGAGCACACCCTGATGACGTCCGGCGAGAACATCGTTCAATATCTGGACAACTCCTCCTTCCGCCGGGAGCATAAAGAGGATTTTTCCTATCCCATTACCTATGTCGAACATGCGACCCCAACCGCCGGTGAGAATGCAGCCCACGTAATGGTCAGGTTCTCCAGCTATAAGCAGGGATATTTTGATTACAATGCCGAAACCGGCCGGTATCGCGTCAGTCAGCGTTTTTCCACCCTTGGAAGGATCGATCCCTACATCGACGGAAACACCGGTGAGCAGGTGGAGGTGACCAACCTGTTGGTTCTGCGGACCAAAGTCGTCAACAGCGGCGACTCAAAGGGCCACATGAATATCACTTTGCAGGGCGGGAATGTCGGTATGTTCTTCTGCGGAGGAAAAGCCGAGCCCATCACCTGGAAGAAGGCCACCATGTATGACCCCTTCACCTTCTACCATGAGGACGGCACACCCCTGGAGCTGCAGGTGGGGCACACCTACGTCTGCGTGATCGGGCTGAATGCCGATCTGACCTACGAAGGATGAGCCGAACGATCCATGAAGCGGTTCTGTTAACGCGGAACCGCTTCTCTTTTCAAACGTTGTTGAGGTGATTCCATGGAAAAAATGGAGCAATTCCGCGGCGAAATTGACCAGATCGATGGCGAGATGGCCCAACTGTTTTGCCGCAGGATGGACGTAGTCAAACAAATCGGCTTATACAAAGCAGAACACGGCCTCCCCATCACCGATCCCGTGCGGGAGGCCAAGGTGCTGGCCCGGACGGTTGATACGCCTGACACCGTTTTAAACGGCATGTACGGTGAATTCCACCACAGCGTGGTGGAACTCAGCAAGCGATATCAGAAGAGGCTGCGCAGTACGGAGAAAGCGCTTCCTCTCGATTTGCACGACGGCTCTTGCGAGATCATCATGGAACGGGGCTGTCTCTGCCGGGCAAATGAGTTATTGGATCTCTCCCGACGTGTATTCATCGTCACGGACGACGGAGTTCCTCCGGAGTATGCACAGACAGTTGCCTCGGCATGTGCTGCGCCCCGCATTTTCACTGTTGCGCAGGGGGAAGGATGCAAGTCTCTCCAGACGCTCTCCTCCCTGCTGGACGCCATGCTTGATCACCGGATGACACGGCAGGATTGCGTCGTGGCCGTGGGCGGCGGCGCAGTGTGCGACCTGGCGGGCTTTGCCGCGTCTGTTTTTGCCCGCGGCATAGATCATTACAACGTGCCAACGACTCTTCTGGCGCAGGTGGATGCCTCGGTGGGCGGAAAGACCGGCATCAACTTTGGCGGTATCAAGAACGCTGTCGGTACCTTCTGTCAGCCCGAAATAGTATTGATCGATCCGCTGGTGTTGGAGACCCTCCCGGAGCGACAGATGATATCCGGCCTTGCCGAGGCGCTGAAGATCGGCGTTACACTGGATCCGGAGCTGTTCACCCTCTTTGAGCGGAAGGATCCGCTTGATCATCTGGACGAAATCATCCGATGCGCTGTAACGCAAAAGACGCGCGTTGTCTCTTTGGATGAGCGGGAAAACGGATTACGCAGGGTACTCAATTTCGGTCACACAATCGGCCACGCCATTGAAATGACGTGCCCGGAGCTGCTCCATGGCGAATGCGTCGCGCTGGGAATGCTGGCCATGTGCAGCGAATCGCTATACCAACGGCTTTTGCCAATTTATAAAAAACTGCATCTCCCCATTGTTTGCTCTATAAAACCCAGAGATGCTGCAGCGCTGATTGCGCACGACAAAAAGCGTGCGGGAGCGGATGTCCTGGCCGTGGAGGTCTCTGATATCGGTCAATACACAATCCGTCCCATTGCGGTGGATGAGCTGACGGGAAGGATCTCACGCATTACGAAAGGAGGCATTGCGACTTGAAAAACACCTTCGGAAACAACGTCTCCGTAACGCTGTTCGGTGAGAGCCACGACAGCGCTATCGGCGCGGTGGTGGACGGTCTTGCACCCGGGATTCCGGTGGATGAGTCGTTCATTGCCCATCAGCTGACACTGCGCCGTCCGGCGGGCGTCACAGGCTCGTCCCGGCGGGAATCGGATCGTTTCAGCATTGTCAGCGGCGTTTACAACGGAAAAACCACCGGCACGCCGTTGTGTATCATGATCCCCAACGAGGATCGTGACAGTTCGGCCTATGCGTCAATCAGCGCCATTGCGCGGCCGGGACACGCAGACTACACGGCGCAGTGCAAATATCACGGATTCCAGGATCCGCGGGGCGGCGGGCACTTCAGCGGCCGCCTCACTGCCCCCCTTGTGGCGGTGGCGGCCATTGCCATTCAGGCGCTGCGGGGGCGCGGGATCCATATCGGCACCCATATTCTCCGGTGCGGCGGCATTGCCGACCGGACATTTTCCGATCTGAACACTGAGTTAGAGCAGTTGAATCAGATGGTCTTCGCCGTGTTGGATGAGCATGTAAAAGCGTCCATGGAACAGGCCATCGCCGCTGCCGCCGCCGGCAAGGACAGCGTAGGCGGTGTATTGGAAACGGCTGTGATCGGTCTACCGGCGGGAATAGGAGAGCCCTGGTTTGATACGGTTGAGGGGCTCCTTTCCCATGTCTTGTTCAGCATTCCCGCTGTCAAGGGAGTGGAGTTCGGAGATGGGTTCGCTTTGGCCGACAGTTTCGGAAGCAAGGTCAATGACTGCTTCGCCATGGAAAGCGGAAGGGTCGTTACGGCCACCAACCACAACGGAGGCGTTAATGGCGGCATCACCAACGGTATGCCTCTTCTGTTCCGCTGTGCGGTCAAGCCGACACCTTCCATTGGAAAGAAACAGCGGACGGTGGACTTTCTCAACTGTGAAAACACCACCATTTCGATGAAGGGGCGTCACGACCCCGCAATCGTACACCGCGCCAGAGTTGTTGTTGACAGCGTCACTGCCGTTGTGCTCTGCGATTTGCTGGCGGGTCGTTTCGGAACGGATTGGCTGGCAGGTAACAATCCATGAAATACGGACTGATTGGAAAAAAGCTGGGGCACAGCTTTTCCGCCGAGCTTCACCGCAGGATCGGCGGATATGACTATGAACTCGTAGAGCTGCAGGAAAAAGATCTTGACGTTTTCTTTGCAAAGCGGGACTTTTCCGCTGTAAATGTGACGATTCCGTATAAAGAGGCCGTTCTCCCCTATCTGGATGAGATCGACCCCACCGCAGCATCTATCGGCACGGTGAACACCGTTGTCAACCGCCAGGGAAAGCTGGTTGGCTACAATACGGATTTTGGCGGAATGATGGCCCTGATTCGGCGGATGAAACTGGATTTATACGGGAAAAAGGTTCTGATTCTCGGTACAGGCGGAACCGCCAAGACAGCCTACGCGGTTGTACGTCAGCTCGGTGCGGCAGAGGAATTATTCGTCAGCAGAAGCGGGCGCAGCCATGCGCTGACTTATTCAGAGGCGTTGATCCGTCATTCTGATGCGGACGTTATTATCAACACCACACCCGTCGGTATGTTTCCGGATCTGGACAGCTGCCCTATTTCTCTCTCCACTTTTACTCATCTCCGCGGCGTTTTGGACGTGATCTACAATCCCCTCCAAACCCGGCTGATACTGGAAGCCAGGCAGCGCGGGATCCCCTCTCAGAACGGACTGTATATGCTCGTTGCCCAAGCAGCGCTGGCATCAGAATTATTCACAGGCAATTCCGTTCCGGCGGAAACCGTAGAGAACGTTTACACGGATATTCTGCGTGAAAAGCGCAACCTCGTCCTCATCGGCATGCCGGGCAGCGGGAAAACCACAGTCGGGAAAATCGCAGCCAGCAAACTTGGACGGAAAATCGTGGATCTGGATGTGATGATACAAAACATTGCTGGGAAACCGATCCGAGAGATTTTTGCTCAGGATGGCGAAGCAGCGTTCCGGGAACTGGAGGCGCAGGCGGTCAGGGAAATCGCCGGTCTAACCGGCCTTGTGATCGCCACCGGAGGTGGGTGTATACTGCGGCCTGAAAATGTAGACAGACTTCGCCGGAACGGACTCCTGTTCCTGCTGGATCGAGCTGTGGATCAGTTGCTTCCCACCGGTGACCGACCTCTGGCAGACACTGCGCGGAAGCTAAAACAGCTGTACAGCCAGCGAATGCCGCTCTACCGTGCCGCTGCGGATCAGATTATAGCGGTGAATGGAAACGAAACAGAAACCTCAGACACCGTGATTCGACGTTTTATTGAGGAAACATGACATGAAACTGCTTATACTTAACGGACCGAACCTGAACCTTCTTGGCCGCCGGGAGCCGGAGATCTACGGCACCGGAACATATGCTGATCTCTGCAGGATAATCGAGGATCACGCAAATCATCTCGGCATAGAGGTTGAGATCTTTCAATCCAACCACGAGGGAGATCTGGTGGATCGGATTCAGGCGGCCTACGGAGCGATTGATGGACTGATTCTAAATCCCGCCGCTTATACCCACACCAGCATCGCTCTGCTGGATGCACTGCTGGCTTTACAGATTCCTGCGGTGGAGGTCCATATCTCCCAGGTGGATGACCGAGAACCGTTCCGCCGCATCAGCTATATCCGTCAGGCATGTCTGGCAACAATCTCCGGACACGGATTTGCAGGTTATTTGGAGGCCATGGATTTGCTGGTAAACAGTGAGGTTCAATCATGACGGTGGAGATCCTCCCCTCCCTTGCAAAGGGGACTGTGAACGCGCCTGCATCCAAAAGCATGGCCCACCGCACGCTGATTTCCGCCGCGTTGGCTCAGGGCGTCAGCACAGTGTGGAATGTTACGCCATCAGCGGATCTTTTGGCCACCATGGATTGCCTCAAAGCACTGGGTGTGGGGATCGATTATAACAGTCAATCCGCCGTTATTACCGGGATGCGCTTCAATTGCATTCCTAACGGTTCCGTGCTCCCCTGCCGGGAATCCGGCAGCACACTCAGATTCCTGATCCCTTTGGCATTAATATCTGAAAAGGAGATTTCCTTTACAGGTTCCCATCGTCTATTTGATCGTCCACTCGGTGTATATGAGGAGATATGCCGGGATCAGGGGCTGCTTTTTCGGCACGATGAAAACCGACTGACGGTGCGTGGGCGTCTCTCGTCCGGAAAGTATTCGATCCCAGGTAATGTGAGCAGTCAGTTTATCAGCGGATTGTGTTTTGCTCTGCCCCTGCTGGACGGTGACAGTGAAATCGAGATACTCCCCCCTCTTGAAAGCGCCCCCTATCTGGAGATGACGCTCCAGATTCTTTCTCAATGCGGCATCAGGGTTTATCGTGAGCATAACCGGCTTATGATACCCGGAGGACAACGCTTTTCTCCTCTCGCGTACCGGGTGGAGGGCGATTGGACCAACGCCGCCTATCTGGAAGCCCTCGGCTTTGAGAGCGGTGCCGTGCGTATTGCCGGACTCGACAACGACAGCATTCAGGGGGATCGAATTTATCCCGAGTTCTTCAAAAGCCTGCGGGAAAACGCCCCTGTTCTGGATCTGTCCGATTGTCCCGATCTGGGACCTGTGCTCTTTGCCCTGGCAGCAGCTCAGCACGGTGGCGTTTTCACCGGCATCAAAAGGCTTCGGCTCAAGGAGAGCGACAGGATCACCGCTATGGCAGAAGAACTGCGCAAGTTCGGCGCTGAACTGAAGATTGATGCGGACACCGTGACCATTTTCCCTGCTTCGCTCCACGAGCCTGACTGTGTTTTATGGGGGCATGGTGACCATCGCATTGTCATGGCGCTCTCCATCCTCGCCTCAGTCAGGGGAGGTACGATCCGGGGCGCCGATGCGGTGAACAAGAGTTTTCCGGGGTATTTTGACACACTGCGCAGCCTTGGAGTCCGGTGGAGAATTGTAGAGGAAACGTGAGGAATAAGCCATGATGAACATGATTTTTGATCGTAAACTGCCCATTCCCATGGAAACGAAGGAGATGTATCCCCTCTCCCCCGCTCTGGCGGCTACTGTTGACGAGCGGGCAGCAGAGCTCCGTGATATTATCTCCGGACGGTCGGAAAAGCTGCTGCTCATCATTGGTCCCTGCTCTGCGGACAGCGAGAACAGTGTATTGGAGTACATAGGCCGTCTTCGAAAAGTGCAGGAGCGGGTACAGGATCAGATCTTTATCGTTCCGCGGATCTATACCAACAAACCCCGTACCACAGGCGAAGGTTATATGGGCATGCTGCACCAACCGAATCCGGGTGAAAAGCCTGACCTTTTTAAGGGTATTGTTGCGATCCGCGAACTCCATATGCGGGTCCTGTCGGAAACCGGCTTTTCCTGTGCCGACGAAATGCTTTACCCGGAGAACCACAAATATCTGGATGATGTGCTGGCCTATGTAACGGTTGGCGCGCGGTCTGTGGAGGATCAGCAGCATCGGTTGACAGCCAGCGGCGTGGGCATCCCCGTCGGCATGAAAAATCCCACCGGCGGCAGTATCGACGTGCTGCTCAACTCCATCGTGGCAGCACAGCATCCTCACAGTTTCATCTATCGCGGCTGGCAGGCTCATTCCCCGGGAAATCCATATGCCCACGCCATTTTACGGGGTTACGTGGACAAGCACGGCCGGTCTGTGCCAAATTACCACTATGAAAACCTGCTGCAGATGAGTGAAGCATATACAGAAAGAGGATTGGCAAACCCCGCTGTGATTGTAGATACGAATCATTCCAACTCAGGCAAACAATATCTGGAACAAATTCGCATTGCAAAAGAGGTCATGGGAAGCCGGAAGGCCAGTGGTGAGATTCACAAGCTGGTAAAAGGGCTGATGATTGAAAGTTATCTGGAAGATGGCGCGCAGGAGATTGGCGGCGGTTGCTTTGGAAAGTCCATTACAGACCCTTGTCTGGGATGGGAGAAATCCGAGCGTCTGATCTATGATCTGGCAGAATTGATTTAAGTATCTATAGAAAAGTACCGGGATGGAAGACTACTCTTCCATCCCGGTACTTTTTTCAATTAAGTGACCAATCAATCCTCTTCCGAAATGCCGTCCACGCGCTTGTGGGGGATGGCGATATCACCGGTCCATTCATTGGACGGTGTATGGCCTTCCTGCTCCCGGAAGGTAACGGTAACCGTGCGTTCCTGCGCAGAGATTGTGGCCGTCTGGGGGTTCTCATCCGGCGAGTAACGCCAACTCCAACTGGTCTCCTCCTTGACGGTGTAGGTGCCGACTGGCAAGCCCTTAACCTTTACGCACTCCTTATCCTTCTTCAGGACGACACGCATGAGCACGTTGCCATCGCCATCCATAATGGAGTAGAGGAAATCCTGTTCAGCCGCAGAGCCTCTGGTGATGATCAGCGTGCCGGTGATTTGCTTCGCGGCGAACACGGCCGTATAGGTAGCGTCGCCGGTCACGGGAGCAATATCCGGTGTCCAGCCGGTGAACGTGTAGGTGAACTGCTCATCATCGGGCCTGGTGGGCATCTCGCCGGCGTAAACGGGTGTTTCACCATAGGCAACCTTCGTGGTTTGCAGTTCCGTGCCGTCCTCGGCCATGAACCTGATGGTGTACTCATTCACCGTCTCACTGTATGTCGCCATGTAGATGGCCTCGCCGGTCACAGGAACGATCTCCGGCGTCCACCCCGCAAACGTGTAAGTGTACTGTGCACTGCTCTCCTTGACGGGCGTCTCACCGGTGTAAGCAGGCGTCTCGCCATAGGCGACCTTCTTGCCTTGCAGAACCGCACCGTCCTCATTCACAAACGTGATCATGTACTCATTCACGGTGCTTGTATAGGTCGCCATGTAGGTGGCGTCGCCGGTCACGGATATAAGCTCAGGCGACCATCCGGAGAACGTATAGGTATACTGGGCGGTAGCCGTCTTCGTGGGCGTCTCGCCGGTGTATGCGGGCATCTCGCCGTAGGCGACCTTGCTGCTCTGCAGCTCCGTGCCATCCTCATCCACAAACCGGATGGTATACTCGTTCACCGTTTCAGTAAAGGTGGCCGTGTAGGTAATGTTGCCCGTCACAGCAGCCAACTCAGGCGTCCAGCCGACAAACGTATAGGTATACTGGGCGCTGCCTTCCTTGATAGGTGTCTTGCCGTCGTAGCTCGGCATCACGCCGTACTCGACATTCTCATCCTTCTCCAGCAAAGAACCGTCGTAATTATTCCAGGTGACGGTGTATTTGTTGGTCGACTCGGTATAAGTTGCCGTGTAGACCGCATCTCCGGTCACCTCTGCAACAGACGGAGTCCATCCAGCAAACGCATAGGAATACTGCGCATCGCCGGGTTTCCTGGGCGTTTCGCCATCGTAGGTAGGCAGCGTACCGAACGGAACATCCTTGTCCGTCTCAAGCACCGTGCCGTCTGCGTTCTTCCACGTAACAGTATATGTGTTCAGCGTTTCAGTAAACACTGCCGTGTACGTGGCGTCACCCGTCACAGAAGTGATCTCAGGGGTCCATCCGGAGAACGTGTAGGTGTACTGGGCCGTAGCCGCCTTGGTGGGTGTTTCACCGTCATAAGTCGGCGCAGTGCCATAGGGAACGTTCTTATCCGTCTCAAGCACCGTGCCGTCTGCGTTCTTCCACGTAACAGTATATGTGTTCAGCGTTTCAGTAAACACTGCCGTGTACGTGGCGTCGCCCGTCACAGAAGTGATCTCAGGGGTCCAGCCGGAGAACGTGTAGGTGTACTGGGCGTTTGCCGTCTTTACAGGCGTCTCGCCCGTGTACTTGGGCATCTCGCCGTATGCTACCTGGCTGCTCTGCAGCACAGTGCCGTCATCGTTCTTCCAGGTAATCGTGTAGCTGTTCTTCGTGGCGGTATATGTTGCCGTGTAGGTGGCGTCGCCGGTCACTGCAACGACCTCTGGCGTCCAGCCGGCGAATGTGTACGTGTACTCCGCCGTGGCTTCCTTCGTAGCATCCGCGTGAGTCGGAACTGTGCCGTACTCAACCGTGGTCGTATCGATGACGCTGCCGTCATCGTTCTTCCACGTGATGGTGTAGCTGCGCTTGGTGGCAGTGTACGTTGCCGTGTAGGTGGCGTCGCCGGTCACTGCAACGACCTCTGGCGTCCAGCCCGCAAACGTGTACGTGTACTCTGCCGTGGCTTCCTTCGCAGCATCCGCGTGAGTCGGAACTG
>CAMVMU010000021.1 GCA_947168655.1 uncultured Oscillospiraceae bacterium | reverse complement strand
AGGTAGATGCCCACGTCGTTCTTGGTGGAGAAGGTCCAGCCGGAGAAGACGCTGGAGTAGTACTCCACGCAGACGGGAGTTCCGTTGTAGGTGGCGTCCTTGTTGTAGATGATGTAGCCGTTCTCCTTGGCCTTCAGGAACCACTTGGCGTTCTCTGGGGCGCTGCCGTCCTCGTTGGGGTCGGCAAAGAACAGCTCCTCGCTGGCGTTGGTGGCGAAGTACTTGTCGCCCACCTTGAAGGTATAGTAGCGGCCCATGGTGTCCACGGTGAACACATAGGCGCCGTTGCCGGCCTTAGCCTTGCCGTTCTCAATGGTGGTGGGGATGGCGCGCATGGAGTAGTTGGCCTCGGCAAACAGGCCGATGGAGGACTCTGCCGTGGCGTTGTAGGCCACGTACTGTCCGCCCTTCTGCAGCACGCCGTCCCACTCGCCGTCGTCAACGGCGGCCACGGCGTCATCGGGGTTGACCAGATAGAACTGGAGGGCGAACTCGTTTTCGGTGAACTTGTTGGAATTGGGGGTGGTGAAGTAGCCGGAGAACACCTCGAACTCGTTGCGGACATAGGCCTCGATATAGGCGGGGCCGCTGGCGCCGGACACGGTGGGGCTGCTGAAGTAGTAGCAGTTGGCCGTCTTGGCGGGGGTCAGGGTCCAGGTGTTGTCGGGATAGGTGGCCACGTTCAGGCTCAGCTCGGCGTAGTTGCCGCTGGGCCAGACGGTGATGCTGCGGCTGTCGTCGCCGTAGGCGTAAAAGCTGTAGGTGCCGTCGTCGTTCTTCCTGACGGACCACACGAAGTCCTCGGTGAAGTTGACGACCTTGCCGTTCTCCACGGTGGCGTTGTTGGCCTTCAGATACCAGTCGCCGTTGGGCTTGGAACTGATGGCGGTCATGTGGCCGGGACTGTAGATGGCCACGGTGGCGCCGTCGGTCAGCTGATCCAGGCTGGTGACCAGATCGCCGGTATTGCCCGGCTGGGGCGTCTCAGGCTCGGCGCCCTGCTTGTAGAAGGTGATGCCGTAGGCGTTCTTGTCGGGAGCCGTGCTGCCGTACAGGGTAAAGCCGCCGTAGTATTCCATATACATCTTGCCGTGGCTGTTGGACATGTCGTCAAGACGCAGGAAGTAGTTGAAGTCGGTGGCGTCCGGCCCTGTGGGCGTCCAGCTGGTGCTGGTGGCGCCGGTGACGACCAGGTTGTTATAGCTCCCGCTCACCGCGCCGCCCAGGGTATAGTTGTCCTGGGTAAAGGTATAGGTGCCGTCGCTGTTGACCTTGACGGTCCACACCACGGCGGAGTTGTCGGTGGTGATGACGCCCTCCACGGGGGTCAGGGCCACGCCGGATACCTTGTGGTTGGCGATGGTGTTGCCCACGCCCATGCCGCTGGCGGCGTTGTAGAGGATGACCTTGTCGCCGTCAGAGAGGGTGGAGGCCAGGCCATAGGTCTCGCCGGAGGGCTGGGGCTCCTCGGCGGCGCTGTCCACCAGATAGAACTGCATGCCGTAGTCCTTCTCGGTGAGCTTGTCCTCCGAGGTGGTGTAGCCGCAGAACACCAGCTGAGACACGCCGCTGATCTTCTTGTTGTAGATCTCAATGTAGGCGCTGCCGTAGTTGTTGGCCAGAGTGGTGCTCTTGATATAATAGGTATTGGTTTCGGCGTTGCACTGGCTGAGGGCCCAGTCAGACGCGCCGCCGCTTACATCCTTGTTGGAGGTCAGCTCCACGTAGTTGCCGCTGATCCAGCCGGTGACGGCCTTGTCGCCCTGGACGAAGGAATAGCTGCCGTCGTCGGCGTTGACCCTGACCGTCCAGATCAGGTTGGCGGCGGGATCGATGGCCTTCCCGTCCTCGATGGTGACGTCAGCGGGGGCCAGATACCAGTCGCTGCCCACAACGTCAGAGGTCATGCCCTTTGCGCTGTTGGGGTTGTAGATGACCACGTTGGCGCCGTCAGTCAGCTGTGCCAGATCGGTGACAAGACCGGTGGCTGCGGTATCGTCCTTGACGGTGATCTCGTCGGCCACGGTGTTGCGCAGCTGCAGGGTGGAGTTGAAGATGCCCACCGCGCAGGTGACGTCGATCACGTCGTCCACGGCGACCGCCCAGCTGCCGTCCTCATTCTTGCCCACAACGGCCTTGTAAATCTGAATGGTGTTGCCATCCGCGTCCTTGACCGTAACGTTGGGGCTGGAATACTGCCCGTTGTTGTCGTAGACCTCGGTGACCGTCAGGCCCTTCAGCTCCACGTAGGTGCAGACGTCGGCGGTGGTCAGGGCGCCGATGGTGGTCGCCTTGGCCTCCAGCGTCATGCCCTCGGACTTCTCATAAGTGGCGCCGGACAGCTCGGGCAGGCCCTTGTAGGCGGCTCTTGTACCGCTGCCGATGACGGTGTCGCCCAGGGCGATATCCGTGGGGGCGGTGCTGAAGTACAGGCAGATGCCGCCGGTGGCGTCCTGCACGTAGATGTTCTTGCCGTCCACCAGAGTGACGACGCCCTTGACGGTGAAGCTGTCGCCGTTGCTGCCGGCCAGTGCCTCGGCGATGGTGTCATAGGTAACGGCCTCAGGCAACTTGATCTCGTCGGCCACGGTGTTGCGCAGCTGCAGGGTGGAGTTGAAGATGCCCACCGCGCAGGTGACGTCGATCACGTCGTCCACGGCGACCGCCCAGCTGCCGTCCTCATTCTTGCCCACAACGGCCTTGTAAATCTGAATGGTGTTGCCATCCGCGTCCTTGACCGTAACGTTGGGGCTGGAATACTGCCCGTTGTTGTCGTAGACCTCGGTGACCGTCAGGCCCTTCAGCTCCACGTAGGTGCAGACGTCGGCGGTGGTCAGGGCGCCGATGGTGGTCGCCTTGGCCTCCAGCGTCATGCCCTCGGACTTCTCATAAGTGGCGCCGGACAGCTCGGGCAGGCCCTTGTAGGCGGCTCTTGTACCGCTGCCGATGACGGTGTCGCCCAGGGCGATATCCGTGGGGGCGGTGCTGAAGTACAGGCAGATGCCGCCGGTGGCGTCCTGCACGTAGATGTTCTTGCCGTCCACCAGGGTGACGACGCCCTTGACAGTGAAGCTGTCGCCGTTGCTGCCGGCCAGTGCCTCAGCAATGGTGCTGACCTCAGGCTCTTCCGGCTCTGTGGGGTCGGTGGGAGTGGAACCTGCGTTCAGTTTCCACAGGCCCAGGGTTTCGTCGGCGATGTTGGCGTGGATGGTGGTGTAAGTCCGCCAATCCTTCGCGGTGCCGTTGTCGATCCACACGCCCATGTAACGGCCTGTATCCACAGCCTTCAGATAGCCGCTGTCCACCGTCCAGGCGGTGCTGGTGCCGTTGGCGCGGAGGCCGTTGTTCTTGCTGCCCGGATTCAGGTAACCGCCCGCGCCCTTGAGCGCGAAGCCGCCGGTCACTGCCTCAAGGATCCAGCCGTAGGCGGCGGCGTCCGCCGTCAGCACGCCATTGGTCAGCATGGCGACGTCCGGTGTAGGCGTCGCGCCGGTGGCGGCCGTGGGCAGCACCCAGGTGGTGCCGTCCTTGGTCATGGTGATGGCCACGGTGTCATCGGCGGCGAGCTCGCTGAACTCGACCTTTGTCCACGTGGCGCCGGAGGCATCCTCGGCCCATATGCGCGCCGGGAACATGGACAGAACCATGACCAGGCTGAGCAGCAGGGAGAGGAGCTTGCTTGCCTTGCGTTTGTTCATAAGGTGTCCTCCTTCAAAAATGGTCGCAAACCGCGATCATAAAAATACATAATGGATTATATCAGCAAACCCCTGTGAATTCCAGCTTTTTTTCCTGTAATTAACAAAAAAATGCCGCATTGACACCGTGCGGCAAACTTGTTATGCTCTATGTGGGATATCATCTGATTTGCGCCGGGAGGGAGCGACGATGAAGAAGAAAAGCGGTCCGGGCGGCCTTGCCCTGTGGCTGAAACGGGAAAAATGGGGCGTGGCGCTGCTGGCTCTGGCGGCTGCGCTGTTTGCGGCAGCCTGCCTGTGGCTGCGCCCGGAGGCGGCAGACCCCGCCCCCAAGACGGACTATGTGGAATATGAAAAGGCGGTGGTCACCGCCGTGCTCAGCGACAACACCGCCTCCGACCCCGCCTCCGACGGCGGCTGGCGCGGCGAGCAGACCCTGACGGTGGAGGTCAAAAGCGGCCGGTACGCCGGGCAGGCCATGCTGGTATACAACTACGTGGGACCTCTCAGCGGCGTGCCGGTAGGGGAGGGCGACGGCGTGACGCTGTCCGTCTCCACCTATTCCGACGGCACCCACCGGGCCACGGTGTACGAGTATAACCGCATCGGCGCACTGATCGCCGTGGCGGCGGTGTTCTTTCTGGTGACGGTGCTGGTGGGCCGGGGCACCGGGGCCAAGTCCCTGGTGGCGCTGGCGCTGACGGTGCTGTGCCTGCTGCGGGTGCTGCTGCCTCTGCTGATGCGCGGCGCGCCCACGCTGCCCACTGTATTTCTGGTGTGCGCCTTTATCGCCGTGGTCAGCTTTACGATCCTGGGCGGCGTCCACCGCAAGAGCGTGTGCGCCATGCTGGGCACCGTGGCGGGCACGGCCTTTGCCCTGCTGTTCGGCCTGCTGGCCCAGGCCCTGACCCGGGTGGACGGCCTGCGCATCGCCGACGTGGAGCCCCTGCTGCAGCTGCGCCAGAGCGGCACGCCCATCGGCCTGCGGGGACTGCTGGTGGGCGGCGTGGTCATCAGCGCCCTGGGCGCGGTGATGGACGTGGCCATGAGCATCTCCTCGGCGCTGGAGGAGGTCCACGCCGCCAACGATCAGCTGGGCGTCCGGGACCTGTTCCGCTCCGGCATGAACATCGGCGCCGACATGGTGGGCACCATGACCAACACCCTGATCCTGGCTTTCCTGGGCAGCGGCTTCACGCTGATGCTGTATCTCTACTCCCTGGGCCTGCCCAAATACCAGCTCCTCAGCTCCGCCTACGTGTCCATCGAGGTCATCAGCGGCATCGCCAGCAGTATCGGGATGATCCTGGCCATCCCGCTGACGGCGCTCATCAGCGCCGCCCTGATCGGGCGGGAGAAGAACGGGTAACAAGTTAAAAACGAAAAGGGCGCGTTGCAAAATGCTGCTCCCTGTCATTGCGAGGCCACAACGGGGCCGTGGCAATCCGTTATCTCTGCAAAATGAGGCGGATTCCCACACCGGTGACCTCGGTCACCGGTTCGGAATGACGGTTGCAGTGCATTTTGCAACGCGCCCTTTTTGCGGCAAACCAAGGACGCCACAATCAATACTTGAAATCCAAACACTTTTTTAACAAAAGTATTATATTTATCTATTGCATTATCTTATAAAAGTATTTATAATAGATGGTGATAATCGGCAGGGCACGGAGATCGCCCGCCTGCAAGGAGGAATCGACCATGAGAAGACTGCGTAAGCTTCTGCACCTGTTGCTGGCCCTTGCCATGGTACTGACCATGGTGCCGGCGGGCATCATCACCGCACACGCGGGAGAGACGGACGGGACCATGAGCTCAAATGCCATTGTGGAGCAACCACAGGACGTAACGGTGTATGTGGGCGAAACCGCCAGATTCACGGTGGAGGCTGATGGCGATGACCTCACCTATCAGTGGCAGCACAGGGCGCCGGGCGGCGCGTGGAAGAACTCCACCGCCAGCGGCTATAACACAGCCGCCATGAGCGTCAGCATCACGAAGGTGACCTGGAACGGCTTCCAGTTCCGCTGCGTGATCACCGACGCCGACGGACAGCAGGTGATCACCGACGCCGCCACCCTGACGGTGCTGACCTCCATCACCGGCCAGCCCCAGAACATCAACACCGCGGTGGGGACTACCGCTGTATTCTCTGTGTCGGCCACCGACGTGGTCAAGTACCAGTGGCAGCACAGAGCGCCGGGTGGCTCATGGAAGAACTCCACCGCCACCGGATACGACACGGCCGCGATGAGCGTCACTGTCACGAAGCCTGCCTGGAACGGCTTCCAGTTCCGCTGCGTGGTCACCGACGCCAACGGACGGCAGGAGGTCTCCAACGTGGCCACGCTGACGGTGCAGACCTCCATCACCGGCCAGCCCCGGAATATCAGCACCATCGTGGGCACCACCGCCAGGTTCACCGTGACGGCCGTCGGCCCGGGCCTCCAGTATCAATGGCAGCATAAGGCGCCCAATGGCGCGTGGAAGAACTCCACCGCCACCGGGTATAACACGGCCGCTATGAGCGTCACCGTCACGAAGCTGGCCTGGAACGGCTTCCAGTTCCGCTGCGTGATCACCGACGCCAACGGCGTCAAGACGATCTCGGACGTGGCTACCCTGACGGTGGGGGTCATCGCCATCACCGCCCAGCCCCAGGACATCAACACCGCTGTGGGCACCACTGCCACGTTTACGGTGACTGCTCTCGGCACGGGCCTGACCTACCAGTGGCAGCACAAGGCCCCCAATGGCGCGTGGAAGAACTCCACCGCCAGCGGCTATAACACGGCGGCAATGAGCGTCACCGTAACAAAGGGGACATGGAACGGCTTCCAGTTCCGCTGCGTGGTGACCGACGCCAACGGGAACAAGGTCACCTCCGATGTGGCCACGCTGACGGTGCGGACCGTCATCACCGCCCAGCCTGAGGATCTCACCATCCCCGTGGGTTCTCCCGCTGTGTTCACCGTGACGGCCACCGGCGCAGGCCTCACCTATCAATGGCAGCACAAGGCCCCGAGCGGTGCGTGGAAGAATTCCACCGCCAAGGGGTACAACACCGCCGCCATGACCGTGAATATCAGCAAGGTGACCTGGAACGGCTTCCAGTTCCGCTGTGTCATCACCGACGCCAACGGCGTCGAGACTGTCTCCGATGTGTCCACGCTGACGGCGCTGGAGGCGATGGACACGGGCACGTGCGGCGACCATCTGACCTGGAGCTGGTACGCCGGCGGCCTTTTGGTCATCAGAGGCACCGGCCCCATGTGGGATTATTTGAATATGCAGGACCGGTGGGCTCCGTGGCATTCCAAGTGGGTCCGAGAGGTGCGGGTAGAGTCCGGCGTCACCAGCATCGGAAACTGCGCCTTTTACCATCAAAGTGTTCAGACGGTCATACTGGCCGATACCGTCACCTCCATCGGCGATGAAGCCTTTTACGGCTGCGATATGACCTCGATCCAGCTGCCCGCCAAGCTGAAGACCATCGGCGCCGGCGCCTTCTGTGACTGCGACAAGCTGACCACGGTGACGCTGCCCGATTCGGTCACGACCCTCGGCGGATCCGCTTTTGCCAGCTGCGACGCGTTGACCTCCGTGACGCTGTCCGCGGGACTGACCAAGCTGCCGGGAGCTGTATTTAAGAGTAGCCCCATCACCTCGGTGGTGATCCCCGACGGCGTGACCTCTGTGGGGAGCTACGCCTTTGCCTTCTGCGACAAGCTCCGGAAGGTCACCTTCGGCAGCGGCGTCCAGACCATCGGGGAGTACGCCTTCTACGAGTGCCCGCGCCTCACCGGTCTGACGGTGCCCGACAGCGTTGTCAGCATCGACAAATACGCCTTTGACAGCTGCACGAATCTCACCACGGTGAAGCTGGGCAACGGCCTGAAGACCATCGGCGACTATGCCTTCTACGGTGCCGGTATCGACAAGATCACCTTCGGCACCGGCCTCCAGACCATCGGCAGCTATGCCTTCCGCGACTGCCTGGGCATGGAAGTGACGCTGAATCTGCCCAGCGGCCTGAAGAGCATTGGCGACGGGGCCTTCCAGGGGCTCGAGCTGCTGAAGGCCGTCTCCATCCCCGACAGCGTGACCGGCATCGGAGCCGGCGCCTTCGGGGGCTGCGTGAATATGACCTCCATCCGCCTGCCCGCCGGCCTTAAGCGCATCGAGAAGGAGCTGCTGTGCGGCTGCGAGAATCTCAAGAGCGTCACCATCCCCGAATCCGTGGAGTACATCGGCGATGCCGCCTTCTACGGCTGCGACGCCATCACCAGCCTGACCGTTCCCAAGAACGTGAAGGACATCTGCTACCACGCCATGGCCGACTGCGAGAATCTGACCTCGGTGAAGTTCATGGGCCCCGCCCCGGAGTTCCTTGCAAAAGACTTTCTGTTCTCCGGCATGAGTACCCCCCACACCATCAAGGTCTACTATCCCTCCCGCTACAGCTCCTGGAGCAGCCTGGACAAGACGGGCTTTGGCGCCCTGGTTCAGTGGATTGCCTATTGACCGGCGCCCACGTCGGTAGAGCCGGCTAAATCTGTCAAAAAAAGCAGGCACTGAAAAGTGCCTGCTTTTTTCAGTATTTCATCACCAGCTTGACCACCCGTTTACCGATCTGATAGAGGGGGCCCTCCAGGGCCTTGCGGGCGTTTTGCAGCTCCTGCCGGATGGGGATGTGCTGGGGGCAGTGCCGCTCGCACTTGCCGCAGCCCACGCAGCGGGAGGCCTCGGCGGACTCGCGGCGCAGGGCGGTGCACATGATGTAGTCCGTCATGCCGCGGATCTTTCCGTCGGAGGCGCAGCGGTTGTAGGCGGCGAAGGTGCCGGGGATGTCCACCCCGTGGGGACAGGGCATGCAGTAGCGGCAGCCGGTGCAGCCCACCTTCATCTTGGCGTTGATGGCGTCCACGACGCCGGCGAGCAGCGCCCGGTCCTCATCGGTCAGCTCTCCGGCGCGGGCGGAGTCGGCGATGCGGACGTTCTCTGCCACCATCTCCAGGGAGTTCATGCCGCTGAGCACGCAGGTGACCTCCCTCTGGTCCCACAGCCACCGCAGGCCCCACTCGGCGGCACTGCGGCGGGACGGGTGGGCGGCGAACAGTTTCTTTGCCCCGGCTGGCAGGTTGTTCACCAGCCGTCCGCCCCGGAGGGGCTCCATGATGACCACCATCAGCCCCTTGGCGGCGGCGTATTGGAGGCCGGTGCGCCCGGCCTGGCTGTGCTCGTCCAGGTAGTTGTACTGGATCTGGCAGAAATCCCAGTCGTAGGCGTCCACCAGGCGGCAGAACACGTCGGAATTGCCGTGGTAGGAGAAGCCCACCTGGCGAATGGCGCCGGAGGCCTTCTTCTCCGAGAGCCACTCCTCGATGCCCAGGGCCTTCAGCCGCTCCCAGGTCTTGTCGTCGGTGAGCATGTGCATCAGGTAGTAGTCCACATGGTCGGTGCGCAGGCGGCGCAGCTCCTCGCCAAAATACTTGTCCAGGCTCTCCCGGGTCTTGATGAGGTAGTGGGGCAGCTTGGTGGCGATGTTCACCTTGTCCCTCAGGCCGTTGCGCTCCAGAATGGCGCCCAGGGCGGCCTCGCTGCCGGGATAGATATAGGCGGTGTCGAAGTAGTTGACGCCGGCTTCGATGGCGGAGAGGATCTCCCGCTCCGTCTTGTCCAGATCCACCCGCCCGGCGCGCTGGGTAAAGCGCATGCACCCGTAGCCCAGCACGGACACGGGATTGCCGTATTTGTCATGGCGATACTGCATATCGTTTCGTCCTCCTTTGACGGCCCGTGAGGCCGGCGTCCTCCGTTCGATGCCATGGAATATTATAACCGATTATAACCGCAAAACAGGCGGTTTTCAATCGCTCCGAGAGAAAACCCCCGCAAAGCCGCTGTTTCCGGCGGCCTGCGGGGGTGCGTCTCATTGTGTGGGGTCCTTGGGGAGAAGTTATGCGTCGTAGTGCACGGGGGGCGCCATCTTGCCGGACTTGAATTCGGAGATCCATTCTTTGAGGGTGTCGATCCACCGGTCGAAGCCCTCGCCGGTCTTTGCCGAGAGGAAGATCACCTGACAATCGGGATTCCTGAAGCGGATGCGCTCCTCGACCTTTTTACAGTCAAAATCGTCAAACACGGGGAGAACGTCGCACTTGTTGATCAGAACGAGCTGGCAGTTCCGGAACATCAGCGGGTATTTCAGCGGCTTGTCGTCCCCCTCGGGCACGGAGAGGATCATCACGTTTTTCATGGCGCCCGTGTCGAACTCCGCGGGGCACACCAGGTTGCCCACGTTCTCCAGAATGACCACGTCCAGATCCCCGGTGCCGAATTCGCGGATGCCCTGCCGGGTCATATCGGCGTCAAGATGGCACATGCCGCCGGTGTGGATCTGAATCGCCCGGGCACCGGCCTGCTCGATGGCGGCGGCGTCCACCTCGCCGTCGATGTCCGCCTCCATCACGCCCAGCTTCACCGTGTCGCGCAAAGCGGCGATGGTGCGCTTCAAGGTGGTGGTTTTGCCGGCTCCCGGCGAGGACATCAGGTTGATGAGAAAGGTGCCTTCCGCTTTCAGCTCATCCCGCAGCTTCGCGGCGTCGGCGTTGTTGTCGGCAAAAACGCTCTGTTTGACTTCAATGATTCGATAATCGCCCATAAAAAAACCTCTTCAAGTGGGGGAGAGATACAAGCGGATCGGGCTGCATGCCTCCCGTGCTTTTGTTTGTGTGTTGATGGAATGTGCTGATGACGCCTTTTCGACCATCTCGCCGCCGTCCGGTCTGGCGCAGGCTTCCGGCCGACGAGGTATAAACGGCGCAACAATCTGCTTTCCGAATCGATTATACAGGGATAACCATACCCTGTCAATCCTCATGCCGGAAGGGTGTGACCCTCCACAAAAAAAGAACGCCCCGCAGGGCGTTCTTTCATGTGTAAGAGCGCCTAAAAGGTACGAAACCATAGAAAGAGCGCGTAAAAGACATTTTTTACCGTATCGTTTTCGGTACATATTTCGTGTCCAGAACATTCTTTACTTTTACATCACGGAGAGCGAAGGAACGGTATGTATGTGTCCACGTTCCGCTTTGCCCAACATTCTTCATGATTATTCCTTGATCATCAATCAACAATCCTGCACGATTCGTATAATCTGCGGTAAGGGGTATTGTTCCGAGTCGGTGCAGTCTGTGAGGCAGCAGCATCTCAACATCAGAATACCATGCAAGTGTATAAAGGGCCGATTGGAGAACATCATCGCAGCAAATATCCTTCGTTGTTTTCGTAATCTCTTCTGAAAGAGCAATCAAATAATAATCCTGCTGTTGAAACAGGATTACGCAGCCAAACATCCGTTTTTTACTTATGTAATAAAAGATTTCGCCCGCAGAGTAATTCGATGTATTCCTTATTAGAATCCCCATATCGTATTTCTCCTTCCGGCACAACGATCTGCAAATATTATACTGTTTTTTTGCCTCGTTATCAAGCAAGTATGTATATGAAACAACAAGAAACCTCTTTTGTTTTGGTAGACAAAAGAGGTTTCTTTGATGGAGCAGGGTACGGGAGTCGAACCCGCCTTAACGGCTTGGGAAGCCGCTGTAATACCGATATACCAACCCTGCGTGGAACGGGGCTATTATAGCACCTGCTTTTTCAATTTGCAACCGGAAAATGTGTCGAACCAAATCTGCCCCGGAAAACGGATTGCACTTTTCCGGGATTTGTAGTATTTTGTAGAAGCACGGAACGCCGGATCGGGCAGGTCGGCGGGAAAGGACGGCGAGAGGGAAAATGAACGGACAAAAGACGGGCGGAAAAGTGTTCCTGGGCGTTCTGATTCTGATCATGGGCTCCATCTGGGGACTTTCTTTTCTGGCTACCAATACCGCCATGTCCCACTTCGCCCCCATCCAGACGCTGACGCTGCGGTGGACCTCTGCGGCACTGGTGTTTCTGGCGCTGGCGGCGGTTGGCAAGGTTCCTCTGCCGGGAAAGACGCCGGGGCTGGGCTTCCTGCTGGCCACCGGGGCCGCCATGCCCTGCGTGTACGGTCTCTTCGAGGCGCCGGGCATCCGCATGACCTCCGTGTCCGAGAGCGGCGTCATCATCGGCGCCATGCCCATTTTCTCCCTGCTGATCGAGCGGCTGATCCGCCGCAAACGGACGGACTGGCTCACGGTAGCGGGTATCCTCATCTCCTTCGCCGGTGTGGCCATCTGCACGGTTCTGTCCCCCGGCTTCACCGTCAGCGGACGGCTGCTGGGCTACGCGCTGCTGGTGGTGGCCGTTATGGCAGGCGCCGCCTATATGCATTTCAGCAGCAAGGCCGCCGCCCAGTACACCAGCGCCCAGATCACCGCGGCCATGTCGCTGATGGGCTGCCTCTTTTTCAACGCCCTGAACTTCGCCATGGGCTACGGACTGGACACCTACCGGGACTGCGTCGCCTACCCGAAGGCGGGGCTCGCCTGCCTCTTTCTGGGCGTGCTGTGCTCCAGCCTGTGCTATCTGCTGATGAACTACGTGCTCAGCCGGGTGGAGAACACCGCCGTGGCCTCCAATCTGGGCAACAGCTGGACCACCGTGGTGGCGGTGGTGTCCGGCGTCGTCATGGGCGATCCCTCCGGCTGGTATACAGCCGTGGGCGTGGTCCTCATCGTGGCGGGGCTCTTTATCTGCGCGAGAAAAGTGTGAATCAGCGGGGAGAACGCAGTACGTTCTCCCCGCTTTTGTAAAATCCGCCGGGCGGGTGTAAGATTTTGCCGCGCCCGGCGCAGTAACAGATGAATCGATTCAACGGCATCGGGAAGGGGGGTGCGGCCATGGAGGACCGGGAGCTGCTGGAGCAGCTGCGGAAGGACCCGGAGCGCGGCATGACGGCGCTGATCGACACATATGGCGGGCTGATCTATGCTGTGGTCAGGGGCAAGCTCCGCGCCTCCGCCTTCGGACAGGAGGACGTGGAGACCTGCGTGGCGGACACCTTCAGCGAATTCTTCTGCGATCTGGAGCGGTACAGCCCCGATCAGGGCAGCATCAAATCATGGCTGTGCGTCATCGCCCGCCACAACGCCATGGACCGCCTGCGGCAATACTACCGGGCGGGACAGACGGTGTCCCTGGACGACGGGTCCGCCGCCCCCGTTGCCGACGATTTTTCTCTGGAGGGAGATCTGGAGGACAGGGCGCTGCGGGCGGAGCTGGTGGAAGCGGTGAAGGCGCTGGGCCAGCCGGACCGGGAGATCCTGGTGCGGAAATACTGGCTGGGCCAGTCCTCCAAGGAGATCGCCAAAGCCCTGCACATGACGGTGTCCAACGTGGACACACGGACCCACAGAGCCATCGGCAAACTGCGGGAACGATTCGGAGGTGAATGAACGTGAAGAGCAACTTTTCAGAACTGTTTGACCATATGGACGCCGCCGAGCTGGACGGGATGCTGGAGGGCATGCAGAACGACCGTCTGGACCGGGTGACCGCCCGCCGCATTCAAAAGGCGGCGATGGAAAAAGCGGGCCTTGCACAGACGAAACAGCCGAAGCGGCGCTGGCGCACCCTGATCGCGGCTGCCGCCTGCCTTGCCCTGATCCTGGGTCTGGGCACCTACGCCTACGCGGCGGAGAACAAAACGTACAATGAGGCAGTGCGCTTCTTCAGCGAAAACAGCCTCAGCACCGAGGGACTGACGAGGGGGGAGATCAAGGCAGTGTACCGGGACATCACCACGGAGTCCTTTACCTACGCCAAGACGGCGGAGATCCTCCTCACCACCGCCCGGGTGAACGGCTACGCCATCCCCCAGGATGATCCCGGCGAGATCCTCACGACCGAGCAGGTGCACGAGCTGTGGCGGGCGTACTACCAGGGGCTGACCCAAAAAGACGTCCACTACCGCATCGAGTACGTGGAGAAGACGGCGGAGGACGGCACTTATCTGGGCACGGACAAGTCCGTGGTCAGCAAGTACGACGGCCAGACCCTGCTATGGCAGGCCGATATCAAGGACTATGAAGCCCAGCGGTGCTGCCCGGTCACCGGCGGCGTCATCGTCTGCGGGACGAAGTATTCCTTCGGCAGCTGGACGAACACCTCCGCCTGGATGACAAAGCTGGACGAGGAGGGCAATGAGCTGTGGACAAAGCTCCTGGACAACGGCTTCAAGGACGAATATATCTGCGCCCTGCGGGAGGAGAGCGACGGCGGATACGCCGTGGTCAGCCGGGTCAATCTCAACTCCGTCTGCCTCAGCCGGTTCACGGCCGACGGGGAGCAGACCCTGTTCAAACGGAACATCGTGGGCAACTACGGCGTGGGCGAAGCCGCTCTCTTGGGCGACGGCTATCTGGTGACGCTGTTCAACAATATGGAAAACGAGCACGCCCGCATCGTGAAGATGGATCACGACGGCAATGTGACGGAGTCCTTCTCCTACGGCAGCGACGACGCGTACTATTATATCACCGACGTGGAGACCTTCGGCGGCAAGGCCTATCTCTCCGCCTACGCCGTGCCCGCCCTGGGGGAGGGCGAATCGGATTACGGCATGCGCTACGAGATTGCCCGGGTGCTGGACGAGATCTATAAGCGGCTGGAGAGCGGCGATGAAGGCGCGTGGGACATCTCCGGCGAGGAGCTGACGCCCAAGGTGCGGGCCAACTACACGGCGCTGCTGCTGGTGGTGGATCCCCGGGGCGGCGAGCCGGAGACCTTCTACTCGGCGGAGGGATCTCTGGGCGGCAAGCTGTCCGTCAACGAGCAGGGGCAGCTGACGTGGGACGTGGAGAGCATCGACTCCACCTTTTTCTCCCCGGCCACCAGCTCCTTCACCATCGGCGGCACCTGCCGGGTGTACCGCTACACCTTCGGTGAAGGCGGCGCTCTGGTGAGCCAGACCAAGACCGACGAGACCACCATCTACCGGAGATAAAAAACAGAGGGATTGCCGTAAAAGGGCAGTGTCATTGCGAGGCCCCAGCGGGGCCGCGGCAATCCGTATTCCCTGTGTAAAGACACGGATTCCGAAGAAAACGCCGCCTCGATCGAGGCGGCGTTTTCTTCGGAATGACAGGATTGAGCCGTTTTGCGGCAGTTTATTCGTGTTCTTTTTTCCACTGCTTGATCTGCTCCAGACGATCCTTGAAGCGGTGCTCCAGCCCCTGCTCCGTGGGGCGGTAGTACTCCCGGCCCAGCAGGGAATCCGGCAGGCACCGCATGTCGGTGAGCTTGTCCTCGGTGTCGTGGGCGTACTGGTAGCCCTTGCCGTAGCCCACCTCCCGCATCAGCTTGGTCACGCCGTTGCGGATGTGGAGGGGCACCGGCTCGCTGAGCTGCTGCAAGGCGTCCTTCTTGGCGGATTCGTAGGCCACGTACAGGGCGTTGGACTTGGGGGCCAGAGAGAGATAGACCACCGCCTGGGTCAGATGGACAGAGCACTCCGGCATGCCGATGAAGTGGCAGGCCTGATAGGCGGCAATAACCAGCTCCAGGGCCCGGGGATCCGCCAGTCCCACGTCCTCGCTGGCAAAGCGGGTTAGGCGTCGGGCGATATAGAGGGGATCCTCCCCGGCCTCCAGCATCCGGGCAAGCCAGTAGACGGCGGCGTCCGGGTCGGAGTTGCGCATGGACTTGTGGAGGGCGGAGATCAGGTTGTAGTGCTCCTCGCCGTTCTTGTCGTACAGCAGGGACTTGCGGGAAGTGCACTGCTCCACCGTTTCCGCCGTGACGGTTGTGGTATCGCCGTCGCTCTCGCCGTTGAGCACCGCCATCTCCAGTGTGGAAAGGGCCGTGCGGGCGTCGCCGTTTGCAAAGCGGGCGATCAGCTCCAGCACCTCCGGGGCGATGGCGATTTTCTGCTCACCGAAGCCCCGGGGATCGCGGATGGCCCGGTCCAGCAGAGCGGTGATCTCCCCGGCGGAGAGGGCCTTCAGCACGAACACCTTGCACCGGGACAGAAGGGCGCCGTTGACCTCGAAGGAGGGGTTCTCCGTGGTGGCGCCAATGAGGATGATGCTGCCCTTCTCCACAAAGGGCAGGAAGGCGTCCTGCTGGGCCTTGTTGAACCGGTGGATCTCATCCACAAAGACGATGGTCTTTTCCCCGAAGCGGCGGTTGTCGTCCGCCTGCTGCATCACGGCGCGGATCTCCTTGATGCCGCTGGTGACGGCGGAGAAGTTGATGAACTTGGCTCTGGTGTGGTTGGCAATCACGTTGGCCAGGGTGGTCTTGCCCACCCCCGGCGGTCCCCAGAAGATCATGGAGGACACCATATCCTGCTCGATGATCCGGCGCAGCACCTTGCCCGGCCCCAGCAGGTGCTGCTGACCCACGATCTCGTCGATGGTCTGGGGCCGCAGCCGGGCCGGCAGGGGCTGGGGCACGGCGCCGTCCAGAAAAGTCAGCTGTTCATCCAAAGGAGGTCACCTCCTGCGTGGTTTCTGTCCTCAGTATAGCACATCACGCCCCCGGATTGCAACGGACGGCGGGGTGTGCTATACTGTGGGCAGAAAAATTTTTCGCAGGGCATAAGGATTTTCGCCCTGTGAAACGTATTACTTACAAAGGGCGCGGTCAGACGTGGCCGCCGCCCGGTCAGGAGGAACCGCATGGATAACGGCGCCGGTAGCTACCGCCGTTTTCTGAACGGTGAGGAGAGCGCCTTTGACGAGATCATGGCGGAGCTGTTCCGCCCCCTGGTCTTTTTCATCGACCGGTACGTGCATGACGTACATACCGCCGAGGATATCGCCATCGACGCGTTTTCGGACCTCATTGTGCATCCCCGGCGGTACAATTTCAAAACGCCGCTGAAGACCTATCTCTTCATGCTGGGCCGCAGCCGCGCCCTGGACTGCCTGCGCCACCGCAGGGTGCTGGCGGTAACGGAGCTGGACGAGGCACGGGACGTGCCGGCGGAGGAGCTGGCGCTGGAGGAGGCGGTGCTGGCGGACGAGCGCAAGCGGGCGCTGAACGCCGCGCTGGCCCGCCTGCCGGAGGAGATGCGCGTGGCCGTCCATCTGGTCTATTTCGAGGACATGACCTACGACGAGACCGCAAAAGTGATGAAGAAGAGCCGCAAGCAGGTGGATAACCTGCTGTATCGCGCGAAAAAGGAACTGCGCCTCATTTTGGAGGAGGATGGTGAGGAAGCCTTATGAGAGATCTGGAAACCTGCAAGGCGGAGGTTTTCCGCCGCAGTGAGGAAAAAATCAAGGAGCGCAGCCGCATGCGCCGCCGCGCCCTGACATTGTGCGTGCCGCTGGTGCTGTGCCTGGTGATCGGCGCCGTCACGGCCCCCATGCTGCTGCGCGACGGCAACAAGGCGGGCGCCGACCCCACTATGGTCAGCGGCCTGCCCCAGGGGGAGAAGAACGACCGGTACGACGCCGCCCAGCCCGCTGACGCGGTGCGCTTCGAGTCGCCGGCCGCCGCGGAGCTGCTGGAGTCCTTTGCGCCTCCGGCGGATACCGCCATCGCCGGCAATGATAACCATGATAAGAAGAACACAGGGGAGGACCCCGACACGGCATATGAGACCGTAGACGGCACAGGCATCTCCTACTCGGGATATGCGGAAAATGCGCTCCGGTTCACTCTGGTCACTCCGGAGGGGGAGGAGACGTATACCCTGTGCGACGGCATGCTGCGGTGCGAAACAGAGTGCTGGCAGCGCGAGCTGACGGAGGAAGAGGAGGAAACGCTGCGCCGGACGCTGGGCCTGTCCCCGGACGACAGCCGGTAACGTCCGGCGAACCGAAAGGAGCTGAAACGAATGAACAGAAAGCATATCATCGCGGTCTGCGCCCTGGCGCTCTGCACTGCGCTTTGCATCGTCGGCGTGTCGGCGCTGACAGAGGGCAGAAGCCGGCCGACCGGCAGGACGGAGTCGCCCTCCGGCACGGAGAAGGATGAGCCGGAGTGCAGTCTTGGCCCGGCTCCCGAGCCCGGTGCGCCTCTCCTGACACCCGGCAACATCCTGCCCTTCGATATGCGCAGCGTGGGCTTTTCCGCCCAGTATCTGCGCACCGACGGCTACCACGAGGGCATGACGTACCCCCGGGTGAAAATCATCCGCTCCGTGGAGGAGCTGAACGCCTATTACGAGGCCAACAGGGACCGCTATCATATGAGCGGCTTCCCGGAGGCTTGCGAGAGATATGACGAAACCTATTTCAAGAACCGCGTTCTGGTGATCGTGGTGGTGGAGTCCGGCAGCGGTTCCGTCCGCTATCAGGTGACCGATGCGGCCATGACCGGCGTCAACAAAGACGTGCTGGCCATCGCCATCGACGTCCTTGACCCGGGGATGGGCACCTGCGATATGGCGGAGTGGCACATCCTCATCGAGCCGGCAGAGGGTGTGGACGTGACGGACGAGAGATACGTGTCTGTCAACCTCCACACCGGGAGCATGGGCAAGCTGCCCGGCAACAACACCGATACGGTTTACGAGCCTATCACCGAAGAACAGGCGGTGGAAATCGCCAAGGCCGTTGTCACAGTGGAATACGATTGCGTCAAGGCGGTGTACGATACGGAGACCGCCGCCTGGACCGTGGACTTTGCCAGGGAGAACACTCTCGGCGGTGGCCAGACCGTAACGCTGGATCCCTACGGCATCATCCTGGGCAGCACCTACGGCGAGTAAGGGGGAACAAAAATGGAACGGAAACTGGATATCAAGACCATCATCGCCATTGTGGGCAGCGGACTGTGCCTGGCATTGATCATCATTGCGGTGATGACGCTGATCCGGGGCAAACAGAGCAAAAACCAGGTGGCGCCGGAGGACTTTTCCTTCGCCCTTACCTGGAACGTCTACGGCGTCAGCTCCTACGACAGCCTCACCACCAAGCTGGTCAAGACCACCGACGCCACCCATCCGGAGGACTACGTGACCTCCTACCGCATGACGGAGGAGGAGCGGTGGAAGGTGTGGCAGCTGGTGCAGGATCTGGACATCGACAGCTACCCTGACGAGTTTGACCCCCAGAACGGTATGTCCTCCCCCACCATGACGCTGATCCTCACCGTCCGCACGGCGGAGGGGGAGAAGACCGTGGCGGCAAGAGATATCGCCCTCAGCTTCCGGTCCGAGGACGACAAAGGCCAGCAGTTTCTGGGAACCTGCCGGGTCATCCAGGAGATGCTCACCGCCACCGAGGCCTGGCAGGATCTGCCGGAATACGAGCATTTCTACGAATAAGGGGTATGACGGAGATGAAAAAGCTCGTCTGTAGCGCGTGCAGCATTATTCTGCTTCTGTCCCTGACCCTGGGCCTCACGGCCTGCGGCGGTGGGAACAGGGTCCCGGAGGATTTCTCCTTTGCCATAAGCTGGAATCACGGCGTCACCTCCTATGACAGCGCCACCGGCGTTCTGGTGAAGGAGAGCGACGCCACCCACCCGGAGGACTACACCACAGAGTACCGTCTGACGGAACAGGAGCTGCAGATGGTTTGGCAGCTCATCCAGCAGCTGGATATCCAAAGCTATCCCGACCAATATGACCCCAACCCGGGTAAGCAGTCCAAGCCGCCGGCTTCGCTGATCCTCACCGTGCGCACGGCGGCCGGGGAGAAGACCGTCCGGGCAGAGGGGATCGCCGCCGGCTATGAATCGGACAACGACATGGGCCGGAAGTTCCTGTCCACCTGCCGCGCCATTCAGGAACTGCTCTGCGCCACGGACGCCTGGCAGTCCCTGCCGGAATTTGAGAAGCTCTATTGCTGAGGGGGAAAACGCCATGAAAAAGCTCGTCTGTATCGCGTGCAGCATCCTGCTGCTTTTCTCCATGACCCTGGGCCTCGTCGGCTGCGGGGCCAAAAAGCCTCAGGATCTGACCCACGGCGTCCACGCCAACACGCCCACCGTCACCGACGATCCGGCTCTGGCCAACGCCGCTGCCACCGACTTTGCCCTGCGTCTGTTCCTGGCGGGACAGCAGGAGGGGGAGAACACGCTGTTGTCGCCCCTGTCCGTCCTCTGTGCCCTGGCCATGACCGCCAACGGCGCACAGGGGGAGACCCGGGAGCAGATGGAGCAGGTGCTGGGCATGGACGTGGAAATGCTGAACGGTTATCTCTACACCTATATTCGGAATCTGGAGAAGAACAGCGCATTGCATCTGGCCAACTCCATCTGGTTCACCGATGACGAGCGCTTCACGGTGAACGGCGACTTCCTCCAGACCAACGCGGACTACTACGGCGCCGACCTCTATAAGACGCCCTTTGATGACGCGGCCTGTCAGGCCATCAACGACTGGGTGAAGGAGGAGACCCACGGCATGATCCCCCGGATCCTGGACCGGATCCCTCCCAACGCGCTCATGTATCTGGTGAACGCCCTGGCCTTCGAGGCCAAATGGGAGGAGGTCTATATGGACGTCCAGGTCCGTGAAGGACAGTTCACCACAGAGGACGGGCAGAAACGGTCGGTGGACTTCATGGGCAGCATGGAGCACGCCTGGCTGGAGACCGACAAGGCCACCGGCTTTATGAAGTACTATGACGGCAGGCAGTACGCCTTTGCCGCCCTGCTGCCCGGGGAGGGCGTCACGGTGCAGGAGCTGCTGGATTCCCTCACCGGGGCGGAGCTTCATGAGCTGCTGACGCATCCCAAGGACGCCTATGTGGAGACCAGGCTCCCCAAGTTCGAGACAGGCTTTGACACGGAGCTGTCGGAGGTGCTGTCCGCCATGGGGATGCCCGCCGCCTTCAACGATTCGCAGGCGGACTTCTCCGCCCTGGGCCATTCCGATGCCGGCAATATCTACATCAGCCGGGTGATCCACAAGACCTTTATCTCCGTGGCGGAGGAGGGCACCCGTGCCGGGGCCGCCACCGTTGTGGAGATAGCTGACGGCGCCATGCTCATTGAGGATCAGAAGACCGTGACACTGGACCGCCCCTTCGTGTACATGCTGGTGGACGTGGAGACGGGCACGCCCTTCTTCATCGGCACCATGATGGACCCGGCGGCATAAGGCGGTGAGGGGATGCTGCTATTCCTGAATTCTCTGGCCCACCTGCTGGTGGACGGCCTCTGCGCCGCCACTGTCTTCGGCCCCGTACAGGGCGCGGCGGACTTTACGGCGCTGGTGCTGCTCTATAACACGTTGGCCTTTTCCACCCAGTGCCTGGTGGGTCTGGCGGCGGACCGGGTGCGCCGGCACGGCGTGTCCGCCGCGGCGGCCATGGTGCTGGTGGTGCTGGGCTTTGCCCTGCCCCTGCCGGCGTGGCTGCGAATCTGCCTGGTGGGCGCAGGCAACAGCCTGTTCCACGTGGCGGGCGGCGCCATGACGCTGGAGCGCAGCGGCGGCAAGGCCGGTCCTCTGGGCATGTTCGTGGCCCCCGGCGCCATCGGGCTGACCTTGGGTACCCTCTGGCCGGTGCTTGGCACCGCTTTTGCCATCCTGCTGGCCTGCTGCGCCGCGGCGGTGATCCCGCTGGAGAAGGCCGCGCCGGTAAAGGCGTTGGCGGAAGAAATCAGCGAGAGCCGTATCGGACTTGCCGTGCCCCTGCTGCTGACGCTGGCGGTGGCTGTGCGGGCGGTGGGCGGAAGCGCCGTCAGCTTCCCATGGAAGTCCGGGGCGGTGATGGCGCTGGCGCTGACGGCGTTTGTTTTCGCCGGAAAGACCGCCGGCGGCTTCCTCTGTGACCGCCTGGGCGCAAAGAAAACGGCGCTCATATCCATTGTCCCCGCCGCCGTGCTCATCGCCTTTTGCAGTGCGTGGGCGGCGCCGTCGCTGGCGGGTCAGCTGCTGCTGAACCTCACCATGCCGGTGACCCTGTGGCTCCTCTACCGCGCCATGCCGGAGTCCCCGGGCTTTGCCTTCGGCCTGGCGGCCTCGGCCCTGTGGCCCGGCACCGTCGCCGGCGGATTGATGCACCTGACGGGGCCGCTGCTGTGGCTTTGCGTCATTGTCAGCTTTGTCTTCGGCTTGGGAGCCATCCTGTACGCCGAAAGAACATTGAAAAGAGAGGGAAGATTGTCATGAAAAGGAATGGAATCAAAAAGTGGGTACTCTCCACGCTCTGGGCCGTGATGCTCACGGTGCTGTCCGGCGTGACGGCATTTGCGGACCTCATCATACCGGGCCAGCCCACAGGGCCTCGCCCCACGCCGAGTCCCACGCCGGATCCCGTACCGGATCCCACTCCCGCCCAGCTCGATCCCACGCTGCTCACAGTGCTGATCGTGGGCGTCGCGGTCATTGCCGCCGCCGTGATCGCCTGGGTCATCATCCGCAAGCGCCGCGCCAGAGCGAAATAACGTGAAAGGACTGACATCCATGAAAAAACTGACTTTTACCGCCCTGTGGACCATGGCGCTGCTGGCGCTGTCCGCCGTGACGGCCTTTGCGGACGTGGCCCCCGAGCCGGAGCCGCTTCGGCCCGACGCCACGCTGCTCACGGTGCTGATCGCCGCGGTTGTGCTGATCGCCGCCGCTGTGACCGTGTGGGTTATTACCCGCCGCCATAAGAAATGAGGATCTTTCTGGCCTGCGCGTTGACGGTGCTGATCGAGACGCCCTTTCTGGTCCTGTGCGGCTGCCGGAAGCGGGATGAAGTGCTGGTCATCGTCTGCGCAAATGTGGTCACCAACCTGCTGCTGAACCTGCTGCTCTGGCGCGTCCCCAGCCTGTACGGCCCCGCCGTCTATGGGCTGGAGTGCGCTGTGGTGGCCGTTGAATACGCCGTTTACCGGCTGGCTTTCGGGCCAAGGCGGGGCCTGTTCTGGCTGACGCTGGCGGCCAACGCCCTGTCCTACGGACTGGGCCTGCTGCTCTCGCCCTTGCTGTAAAAAAGGAGTGAAGTGAAGATGAAAAAGACCCTTTGCATGATCCTGAGTGTGCTGCTGCTGTGCGCCATGCCCCTGGGGCTGGTGGGCTGCGGAGGCCGTACGCCCGGGAACAACGCCCATGATCTCATGGAGAACATCTCCGCCGGGACGCCCGCCGGTGTCAGTGATCTGACCATGGGCAGCGCCAAGATTACCGATTTTGGCCTGCGCCTGTTCCAGACGGCGAAGCAGGACGGGGAGAACACCCTTGTCTCGCCCCTGTCCGTCCTGTGCGCCCTGGCCATGACCGCCAACGGGGCGAAAGGGGAGACCCGGGAGCAGATGGAGGCCGTGCTGGGCATGAAGGCGGAGGAGCTCAACGAGTACCTCTACACCTATATGCGGGATCTGGCCGCCGACGAGAACAACTGGCTCAATCTGGCCAACTCCATCTGGTTTACCGCCGACGAGAGCTTCAAGGTGAACGGCGATTTTCTCCAGACCAACGCCGACTATTACGGCGCGGACCTGTACAAGACGCCCTTTGACGACGGTGCATGCCGTGCCATCAATGACTGGGTCAAGGAGAAGACCCACGGCATGATTCCCAGGATCCTGGATCAGATCCCCACCGACGCGGTGATGTACCTGATCAACGCCCTGGCCTTTGAGGCGGAGTGGGCGATGCCCTACGACAAGCACCAGGTGGAGGAGGATGTCTTCACCTGCGCCGGCGGCTCCCAAAAGACGGTGGAATATCTGTACGGCGACGTGGGCCAGTACCTGCAGGATGAGAATGCCACCGGGTTTATCAAGCTCTACAAGGGCGGCGACTACGCCTTTGCCGCCCTGCTGCCCGACGAGGGCGTCAGCGTGGACGACTACGTGGATTCCCTCACCGGCGACCGGCTCCACCAGGTGCTGACCCACCCGGTGAGCGCCACCGTCCGCACCTCCATCCCCAAGTTCGAGAGCGATTACAGCGCCGAGCTCAGAGAGACCCTCTCCTCCATGGGTATGCCCCTGGCCTTCGACGGCGACAAGGCGGACTTCACCGCCCTGGGCACCGCCGATGAGAACATCTATATCAGCCGCGTGCTCCACAAGACCTTTATCTCCGTGACGGAGAAGGGTACGAAGGCCGGCGCCGCCACCGTGGTGGAGATGGCGAAGAACACCTCTGTCCACGGCCCGGAGGAGATCAGGACCGTCTATCTGGACCGCCCATTCGTCTACATGCTCATTGACTGCCGCACGAACACCCCGTTCTTCATCGGCACCATGATGAATCCCGGGAAGTAAAACCAACCGATTTTGACCGAAAAGGACTGCCCTTACGGGCGGTCCTTTTCTTTTGCCTGTAAACGGTATGTTTGTCCAGATATTGTAATAGGATAAGTGCAAGTACAGATTGACTTTTGGGCAATTTTTTGTTAAAATATATACATTAGTCAGACATCCTTTTTAGCTTGTCAGACAACTGCAGAAACAGGGAGGGTACGGCCTTGAAGGAATACTGGGTGCTGGTGGGCAGCTTCGGCGGCGGAAAGAGCGAGATGTCGCTGAATATGGCGGTCCGCGCGGCCAAAAAGGGTCCCTGCATGCTGGTGGATATGGACGTGATCAACCCCTATTTCCGCACCAGTGAGCGCCACGAGCTGCTGGAGAAGGCCGGCGTGGATCTGGTATCCCCGCCCTATGCTCTGCAGAAGATCGAGATCATGTCCGTCTCCGCCCGGGTCTACGCCGCGTTCACGCCGGGGGAGGGCACCGTGATCTTTGACGTGGGCGGCGACCACGTGGGCGCTATCGCCCTGGGGCAGTACAAGCCCAATTTCCAGAACGTGCCGCCGGAGAATCTCCACGTGCTGTACGTGGTCAATCCCATGCGGCCTCTGGCCTCCGACCTGCCCAGCGCCCGCACCATGCTGGAGAAGATCCAGGGCGCGTCCCGTCTGCGCGTCACCGGCATCGTCAACAACGGCAACCTGGCCGGCATGACCACCGCCGAGCATCTGGCCAAGGGCTACGAGCTGGTGCGCGCCCTCTCCGACGAGACGGGGATCCCCGTGTGGGGCACCTGCGGCACAGAGGAGACATTGAAGGAGTTCGAAACATACGCCAAGGCCAACGGATTGGACGAGGCGTATATCGGAAAAAGATACCCGATCGAGGTGATGATGCACAGAAGCTGGGACAAGTACCTGAGCGAAGGATTGTAATGACTCCCGTAATCACGAAAAATTCAAATAGGGAAAGTGAGGAAAAGCCATGATAAAAGTGACCATCTACGAAGACCAGTGCAAGGGCTGCGGTCTGTGTGTGCGCGCCTGCCCCAAGGCAGTGCTCGCCATCTCCAAGACCCACCTGAACACAAAGGGCTACTATCCTGTGGAGGTCGTGGACCAGGCCGCGTGCATTGCCTGCACGTCCTGCGCCAAGACCTGCCCCGACGTAGCCATCGAAATCGAGAAATAAGGAGGATAGGTATATGGCTCTGAAATTGATGAAGGGTTGCGAGGCCATTGCCGAGGCCGCGATCCAGGCGGGCTGCCGCTATTTCTTCGGCTACCCCATCACCCCGCAGAACGACATCCCCGAGTACATGTCCCTGCGTCTGCCCCAGGTGGGCGGATGCTTCCTGCAGGCCGAGAGTGAAATCGCCGCCATCAACATGGTGTATGGCGCTTCCGGCGCAGGTGCCCGTGTCATGACCTCCTCCTCCAGCCCCGGAATCAGCCTGAAGCAGGAAGGTATCTCCACCATCGCCGCTGCTGAGCTGCCCTGCGTCATCGTCAACATGATGCGCGGCGGCCCCGGTCTGGGCAACATCCAGGCCTCCCAGGGCGACTACTTCCAGGCCGTCAAGGGCGGCGGCCACGGCGACTATCATCCCATCGTCATCGCCCCCTCCTCCATCCAGGAGACCGTGAACATGATGGGCAAGGCCTTCGACCTGGCCGATGATTACCGCATCCCCGTCATCATCCTGGCTGACGGTCTCATCGGCCAGATGATGGAGCCTGTGGAGATGCCCAACAACCCCGATCCCGTCAAGAAAGACAAGCCCTGGGCCGCCACCGGCTATGTGCCCGGCGGAGAGAAGAAGCGCGCCATCATCAACTCCCTGTACATCGAGACCGAGGATCTGGACGTGCTGCACACCCGCCTGAGCGCCACCTATGACCGCATCCAGGCCAACGAGATCATGGTGGAGACCTACAACACCGAGGGCGCTGAGTACATCCTGTGCGCTTACGGCACCGTGGCCCGCGTCTGCAAGGCCGCTGTCCGTCTTTGCGCCGAGCAGGGCGTGAAGGTCGGCCTGGTCCGCCCCATCACCCTGTGGCCCTTCCCCACCGAGGCGGTTCACAACGCCGTGGCGCAGGACAGCGTCAAGGGCGTGCTGACGGTGGAGGTCAGCAATGGCCAGATGAACGAGGATATCCGTCTGGCGGTCAACGGCTGCAAGCCCGTGGAGTTCATGGGCAAGGCCGGCAGTGCCATTCCCGCGGCAGAGGATATTGCCGAGCGGATTATGAACATGAGGAGGGCGTAACGTATGGCGACGATTTTTAAGAGAACTTCTGTTCTGACCGACGTTCCGTTCCACTATTGCCCCGGCTGCGGTCACGGCATCGTGCACCGCATGGTAGCCGAGGTCATCGAGGAACTGGGCATCCGTGAGAAGACGGCCGGCGTCGCCCCCGTGGGCTGCGCTGTGTTCGCCTACAACTACTTCGACGTGGATATGTACGAGGCCGCTCACGGCCGCGCTCCCGCTGTGGCTACCGGCTACAAGCGCGTCCACCCCGAGAATGTGTGCTTCACCTATCAGGGCGACGGCGACCTGGCCTCCATCGGCACCGCCGAGGTCGTT
>CAMVMU010000020.1 GCA_947168655.1 uncultured Oscillospiraceae bacterium | reverse complement strand
TGGGCGGCTCCGGCAGCGGCAAATCGACGATTCTGAATCTGCTGATGGCGTCCTCGAAAAACTATCAGGGTGAGATCCTCTATGACGGCAAGGAGCTCAAAACCGTTTCCACCGGCTCGCTCTATGACCTCGTATCCATCATTCAGCAGAATGTGTTCGTCTTTAACAGCACCATTCGCGACAACATCACCATGTTCTCCGAATTCCCGGAAGAAGAGATCGACCGTGCCGTGCGGCTGTCGGGGCTCTCCACGCTCATGGACGAAAAGGGCGCGGACTATCTCTGCGGTGAAAACGGCTCCGGCCTGTCCGGCGGCGAGCGACAGCGGATCTCCATTGCCCGGGCGCTGCTGCGCAAGACTCCTGTCCTCTTCGTGGACGAGGCTACGGCGGCCTTGGACGCGGAGACCTCCTTTGAGGTGCTGGACGCCATTCTGAAGCTGGACGGCTACACCCGCGTGATCGTTACCCACGACCTGGACGAAAACATCCTGCGCCGCTGCACCGGCCTGTTTGCGCTGAAAAACGGCGCGGTTTCGGAACAAGGAACCTTTGACAAGCTGATGGAGGAAAAGGGCTACTTTTATTCCCTTTACACTGTCTCCCAAGGAGAATAGAGCGCCTGCCCTTGAGAAGTCTTGTAAATACAAGGAAAAGGCAGTCATACTGCTTCGGTACGGCCTGAAGACCGCCCGCCATAAAGAACAAGCACCTGCTTCGGCAGGTGCTTGTTCTTTATGGCGGGAGACAAAATAGTTGTGTTTTTCGTTAAAATCTATTTGCTTTTTCCTTTTTTGTTTGGTAATATTTACATGCAGTTACTTCACCGATTTACCGTGTTGTCAAAAATGATAGGAGGGCATAGTAAAAATGAAAAACAGATCCCGCTTTTTGACCAGACTTGTCGCCATGGTTCTGGTCGTGTTTACACTCCTGAGCATCACCACCGCATACGCCGCATCCGGCGACGTGCAAACCTACACCAACGCCCCCGAGATCTACCAGCTGGTCCGCGACGGCTACAACCAGGGCACGTTGGGCCCCATCTCCATCACCAAAGGCACCCTGAAATCCGGTTGGAGCACCAAGACCGTCTACCTGGTGACCTTGTCCGGCACGGAGTTCGTCTTCAACCAGTCCACCGAGGCGATTACCGATCTTCTGTCCGGTTTCAACCTCAAGAGCGCGTACTATTACAATGTGGTCAACGTGATCAAAAACAACGTCCCGAAAAACGCCAACCTGATCCTCGCCGGCCACAGCCTGGGCGGCATGATCGCCCAGCAGGTCGCCGCAGATTCCACCATCAAGTCCAGATACAATGTTCTGAACACGGTGTGCTTCGGTTCTCCCCTGCTGGCAGCCGGGTTCCGTGAGGGAACCGTTCGCCGCCTGGGCGATGTATCCGACGTGGTGCCCTACCTGTCCGGCAATCTGTTTGTCACTCCCGCCCGCGCCATTCTGGGCCTGAACCGCGAGGACGGCGGGTATCATCTCCAGCCCCTCTCCGCTCACAACCTCAGCTACGGCCGCACGGATGTCTGGGGCAAGTATGACGTGACCGGCACGAAGTATGGCGGCGCAAAGCTCACGTTGGATCTGAGCACGAGAGTCTTCTACCAGTCTCCCATTATCGATTGGTAAGATATCTTTTTTAAGTGGTATAGAGTCGTATAGATGAAGCGCCCCCTGCCGGGGCGCTTCTTTTTTTCCACTTCGTCCGCTTGACTTTCTCAGCTATTATGATAATATATGCGTATGGTATGATGAGCCGGGTAGGTGCGCAAAACCGGCAGTCGCAGCTTATCCCTCTCCAACCCGCCATCCGATTACCTGCAGCGGCGCCTGTGCGTCGTTGTGGTAATATACAAGTTAGATTTGATGAAAAAGGAGATGCACACAATTATGAAGAAGTTTGCAGTTGCTCTGCTGGCTCTGGTCATGCTGTTTTCCGTGATGGCATGCGGCGGCAGCAAGAACACCACCCCCCTGGCTGACGAAGGCCACGCCGCCTGGGTCGCTCACGGTCAGTATCTGCTGGCTGACGGCACGCAGAACGGCTGGGGCGGCAAGGACACCGCTGTCTATGAGGCTTCCGCTCTGAAGGCGATCGCCGTTGAGGACGTGAAGGCCATCGACAACGACCTGTACAAGGCCCTGTCCGGCAAGGACGTGAAGTATCTGTACACCATCGACCTGCTGTTCGGCACCAACGACGCCAAATGGAACGCCAAGTTCCTGAAGGACGGCAAGATGTACAATGCCAACGGCTCCTATGCGTTCAAGGTTGCCCAGTGCACCGTGGACGTGGACGGCGACAACAAGGTCTATGCCGAGGATCAGTGGATCAGCGATCCCAAGACCGCTCATGTCGAAGTCCTGACCCCCGCCACCCTGTTCATGCCCGCGTGGCAGGAAGCGGCCGATGAGAACGGCTTCACCTGGGCTGACAACCCCGTGGTCATCGGCGGCGCCGGCTTGTACACCCTGGTGGTTGCTCAGTACACCAACGCCTCTTCCGCCGAGCAGGCCGGCTACGGCATGGGCCTGGTGCTGAAGGAAGCCAAGGAAGGCATCGCCTATGAGGAGATCCTGGACTTCGTTCCCGCTGATCACACCTACGGCATCGTGGGCAGCTTCGAGGGCTCCAACTGGGGCGAGGGCGCTGATATCGCCATGGCCGCTGCCGGCGACAACGCCTGGTCCGGCGAGGTCGAGCTGAAGGCCGGCGACGAGTTCAAGGTCCGCGCTGACGGCGCCTGGGACAACAGCTGGGGCGCCGCTGACGGTGCAAACCTGAAGTGCGAGGCCGACGGTACTTATGTTGTCACCATCACCTTCGACGGTGCAACCGCCACCGTTGAGGCTGCCGCAAAGTAAATTTTGCCAACAAAGGGGCCTCGTAATGGGGCCCCTTTGTTTCTTCATCCGGGATACTTTTTTCTAAAAGAGGGATGTGCATATGAAAAAAGCCAAAAAAATCACCTGTCTCCTGCTGGCGATTTTGCTGGTTCTTCCGGTGTTCGGCTGCGGAGGAAACAAGCTCCCTCAATATGAAGATTTCCCGGACAGCTATGTGGACGCGCTGCCTGAGAATGCCGAGGACGGGCTGACGCTCCACGCGTTCAACTGGACGTATCGCGAGATCATGTCCAACCTGGAGGGCATCCGCAACGCCGGCTTCAAAAACGTGCTGACCATGCCGGTGCAGCAGCCCAAGAGCGGCGGCTCCGCCTGGTGGGCCTTCTATCAGCCCCTGAGCTTCTCCATTGGGGACAATTCCGCCCTGGGCACAAAGGACGAGCTGATCGCCCTGTGTACCGAGGCCGAGAAATACGGCATCTGCATCCTGGTAGACGTGGTGGCAAACCACCTGGCCACCACCGACGACGAGGGGAAGGAACCGGACGGGACCCCTACCGTCTCCCCCGCCGTGATGGAGTATGAGCCGACCATCTACCGCAACCGCAACGAGGACGTGGACGGCATCGGCATGACATTCCACCACAACCGCAGCGCCGCAGGCTCCGGCGCGGAGACGCAGTATTACGCCTACGGCAACCTGCCGGATCTGGACACCTCCAACCCTTACGTGCAGCAGCGTGTGCTTGCGCTGCTGACCGAGTGCATTGACGCCGGTGTGGACGGCTTCCGCTTTGACGCCGCCAAGCACATCGAGACCTCGTCTGACCCCGATTATCCCAGCGATTTCTGGGAGAACACGGTGGAGCGGGCCAAGGCGTACTACCATGAAAAGACGGGGAAAAACCTGTATGTGTACGGGGAGATCCTCAATGCGCCCTCCGGGCGCGCCCTGTCGGCGTACACCGACATCATGCGCATCACCGACGACGGCTATGCCGCCCAGTTTAAAAACGCCTTTGCCTCCAAGGATCCGGCCAGGATCCTGGACGCAGCATTGAAGGCGGATGACGCCTCCAAGCTGATCGCGTGGGTGGAAAGCCATGACGAATACGTGACGACAAACACCCACTATTCCGATGTGCGCGTAGCCAAATACTGGTCCATTATCGCCGCCAAGAAGGATCTGGGCGGGTTGTATCTGGCAAGGCCCACGGAGGAGCTGACGGTGGGCCAGATCGGCTCCTACGCTTTTGAGAGTGAATATGTGGCGGTGTGCAACCACTTTCACAACCGCTTTTTCGATGCGGATTCCTATGAGTCCGTCAGCGGAAGCTGTTATATAAATGAGAAGATCGGCGATGCTGACCAGGGCGCGCTGATTTTGAACGTGGGCGACGTGGACCCGGAAAAGGCTGTCCAGGTTGCGGTGCCCCACCTGGAAAACGGCAATTACTATGACGCGCTGACCGGCAATCCGGTGGTCGTCAGCGATCACGTGGCCTACGTGACCTTTGAGGCCAACGGCATGGCGGTGATCACCCGCTCGAAGGATGTGCATCCCCAACTGGAGATCTCGGAGCGGGACTGCTCCTTCGTAGGCGAAAAGGAGATCACCCTGAAGGCGGTCAACTGCGACGAGGCCTATTACTATTGCAACGGTCAATCGGATGACCGCCATCCCATCCAGGGCACTGCTGCGGTGCAGCTCTCGCCTTATGTGGAGGATGGGGTCGTACGTCTGACTGTGTATCTCCGCAAGGGCGTCAACGTCCGGGAACAGACTTTCACCTATCAGCAGCTGCAGCTGATCGAGGGCGGCTTCAACGTGGTCAATCTGGCGGATAAATACCTGAACGGGGACTACGAGCTCTATATCTGGAGCTGGTCGCCGGGTGTGTGGAGCAAGAATTATGAGATCCGGGACGGCGTCATGCTGGTGGACACCGCCGGCATGGACGGCTTCCTGATCGCCGTATTCGAGAAGGGCTACGAGATCCAGAACGTGAACAACTGGGATCCCAACGTCATCAAGCAGAGCGCCGACATCAAAGGCGAGATCCTGAAGGCCGGGTTCTTTGATATGACCGGATTTTAACGGAGGAGCTTCGTATGAAAATCAGAAAAACCATTTTGGCGGCGGCGATCCTCCTGATCGCCCTGCTGCTGGCCGGCTGCGGCGCACCCGACGAGGGGCCGGATGACAAGCCAATCCAGCTGGAGCCGGCGGGCAACGTCATCGCCCAGTACACGAAGGATGACACCAATTACGCCGCACTGCCCCAGGAGGCCACCAAAACCGTGCGCCTGCATTATCGGCGCAACGACGACACCGCCAACGACAGGAGCTGCTACGTGCCCTGGAACGTGTGGGCCTGGGATATGGCAAACGGCGGCAACGGCGCGGCATACGAATTCACGGGCTACGATGATTACGGCGTCTACGCCGATCTGGACCTGGGCGTGATCTCCGGCGGGCTGGGAACGGATAAGATCGGTTTCATCGTCCGGACGGACACCTGGTCCAAGGACCCGGACGGCGACCGTTCCATCGACATTCTCCCCGAAACCCCGGGCGGCGTCCAGAACGTGTACGTCCGCACCACGGAGTCCACGGTGTTTGACACCCAGGAGAACGCCCTGAAGTCCATTATCAGCTACGCCATGCTGCGGGATGCAAAGACCGTCAGCGTCTATTTCAAGCCCCTGTCCCCGGACTTCAAGTCCTACGCCCCCCGCTTTTCCATGACCGTGAACGGCGCCGACTACGGCGATTTTACCATGGGCGACTATGACGCCACATTGAACCGGGTGGACCTGAAGCTGAAGGACGACCTGGATATCTGCGACGTGGTGGCGGTCAGCTACCGCTTCGACGCCAGCTGGACCAACCGAGTGGAGCTGATGATGACGAACTATTTTGACACCGAGGAATTCAACCAGCGCTACGCCTACGACGGCAACGATCTGGGCGTGACCTTCGACAGCCAAGCAAATCCCAACGCCACCACCTTCAAAGTATGGGCCCCCACCAGCTCGGAGATGGTGCTGAACATCTACAACACCGGCGACTACATGACCGAGACGGCGCCTGCCGCCACCTACGCCATGGAAAAGGGCGACAAGGGCGTGTTCAGCTATACGGTGAACGAGGATCTGGACGGCAAGTACTACACCTACACCGTCACCAACGCCAAGGGCACCAACGAGGTGGTGGACCCCTATGCCAGAAGTGCCGGCGTCAACGGGCGCCGGGGCATGGTGGTCAACTTTGAAAAGCTGAATGCCTCCATCGCCGGCTGGGCGGAGGATCAGCGGCCCTTCACCGGCAGCGGCGTGGACGCCGTGATCTACGAGGCCCACGTGCGGGATATGACCATCAGCCCCACCAGCGGCGTGGCGGAAGCGTACCGGGGCAAATTCCTGGGTCTGGCCCAGACCGGCACCACCTATACGAAGGGCGGCGTCACCGTGTCTACCGGCCTGGATCACGTGAAAGAGCTGGGCGTCACCCACGTGCAGCTCCAGCCCTTCTACGACTACTCCTCCGTGGACGAGACACGTTCCGGCAATGAGATGTCCCGGGACAACTACAACTGGGGCTACGATCCCCTGAACTACAACGTGCTGGAGGGCAGCTATTCCACCGATCCCTACGACGGGTACAACCGCATTATCGAATTCAAGCAGATGGTCATGGCCATGCACCGGGCCGGTCTCTCCATCAACATGGACGTGGTCTATAACCACACCAGCGCGTCGGAAAACTCCAACCTCAACCTGCTGGTGCCCTACTATTACTACCGCACCAAGGCCAACGGCGCCTTCTACAACGGCTCCGGCTGCGGCAACGAGCTGGCCTCGGAGCGGTACATGGTCAACAAGTTCTTCCGGGATTCCTGCAGGTTCTGGATCGGTGAGTATCACCTGTCCGGCTTCCGGTTCGACCTGATGGGCCTTATCGACAACCAGACCATGATCGATATCTACAACGACTGCAAGGCCCTGTACCCCCAGATCATGATCTACGGCGAGCCGTGGACCGGCGGCGCCACCAAGCTGAAGGCCGGCGTCAGCGATACGGCGCTGACGGAGCAGACCACCGTGCAGGAGTCGCTGGCTCAGGACTTCTTCTGCGGCGACGGTGTGCTGGTTGGCGCCTTCAACGACGTAATCCGCAATGCCGTCCGCGGCGAGAACAACCCCGGCAAGGGCTATGTCCAGGGCAGCTCCTCCAACGCCTCATTGATTGCCATGTGCCTGGAGGGCAAGTTCTCCAACGGCACGGTGAAAACCCAGAACATTGACCCCAACCAGGTGCTCAATTACGTGTCCTGCCACGATAACTACACCCTGTACGACCAGCTGGTGCAGACCATGAGCGCCGACCGTCTGCCGGTGGCCTACACCCAGGCGGACTCCATCGTGTTCCTCTCCCAGGGCGTACCCTTTATCCAGGAGGGCGAGGAGTTCCTGCGCAGCAAGCTGGACCCGGACACCGGGAAGTACGAGGGCAACTCCTACAACGTGGGAGACTTCATCAACGTCATGGATTACTCTCTCAAGGTCGACAACATGGACACCTTTGAGAAGATCCGGGAGCTGATTGCTTTCCGCGCAGGCCACGATTCCTTCCGGCTTCCCAGCCGCCAGGAGATCGCCGGACGACTGACGGACGTGACATGTGACGGCGGCTGCATCTCATTCCGGGTAGACGATCTGCTGGTCATCCACTCCCTGACGGGCGCCAGCGTTGAGCTGGACGGCAGCTACGAGATCGTGTACTCCAACGCCCGTGCCGTCTACGGCACCGTCTCCGGCACTCTCAGCGTTGGGAACAACGAATCCGTCGTGCTGAAAAAGGTGGGCTGATATGTTCCGACATGGTGAGATCAGTACGGAGACAGACAAAAAACCGTTCCTCTTCACGCTGGTGGCCTTCTTGGGCTGCCTGACCGCCGCCGTGCTGCTCTTTGTCCTCGGACGGGGCAACGCCCTTGCCGTGTTCGCGGGGATCCTGCTGGCGATGGTGGCCGCAGCCTCCGGGACGGTGCTGTTCGCCATGGTGACGGACCGGGCCTACATCAAAGACAACACGCTTTATATGCGCTATCTGTTTCGCAGGACTCAGGTCCCTCTCAACAAGATCGGGCATCTCGCGTACAAGGACGAGGTTTACTCCGTGTACGGCCCCAACGGTGATCTGCTGGGAACCATCAACGCCCGGCTGACCGGCATCGACAGGGTCCTGAACAGGCTGGATCAAAGCGGGATCCGCTTTGATTGATGCATAGATTCCCACGCACTGATTCAGAAAAAACAAATTTATTATAAGAGGGAGGAGAATATGGCAAATCTAAAGCTTTCCCACATCTACAAGGTCTATGACAACGGACACAAAGCGGTAAATGATTTCTCCATTGACATCGCCGACCGGGAATTCATCGTCTTCGTCGGCCCCTCCGGCTGCGGCAAATCCACGACGCTGCGCATGATCGCCGGTCTGGAGACCATCACCGCCGGCGACCTGTTTATCGGCGACACGCTGGTGAACGACATGGAGCCCAAGGACCGCGATATCGCCATGGTGTTCCAGAGCTACGCTTTGTATCCCCACATGACCGTGTACGAGAACATGGCATTCGGTCTGAGAAACCGCAAAATGCCCGAGAACGAGATCAAAGAGCGCGTTCTGAAGGCGGCCAAGATGCTGGACATCGAGGACTATCTGGAGCGCAAACCCAAGGAGATGAGCGGCGGTCAGCGCCAGCGCGTGGCTCTGGGCCGCGCCCTGGTCCGCGATCCCAAGGTCTTCCTGCTGGATGAGCCCCTGTCCAACCTGGACGCCAAGCTCCGCGCCGCCATGCGCACGGAGATCACCGCACTGCACAAGAGCCTGCAGACCACCTTCATCTACGTCACCCACGACCAGGTGGAGGCCATGACCATGGGCACCCGCATTGTTGTCATGAAGCTGGGCTACGTCCAGCAGATCGACACGCCCATGAACCTGTACAACGAGCCCTATAACAAGTTCGTCGCCGGCTTCATCGGCACGCCCCAGATGAACTTCTTCAACGTCAAGCTGAAGCGGGACGGCGCCAACGTCTTTGTCACCTTTGAAAACGGCGATTCCATCTCCGTTCCCTATGAGAAGGTCTGCAAGATCCACAACCGCTATCTGGACGGTGAGACCACGGTGACCTTCGGCATCCGTCCCGAGCATATCACTCTGGAGAAGGCCGGCGACGGCCTGAAGTTCATCGTCACCAACGTGGAGCGTCTGGGCAACGAGACCATCGTCTACGGCAAGCTGGGCGACTGTCTGGGCGAGTTTACCATGAAGGACGAGGGCAACAGCATCATCGTCAAGGTGGTGGACCGGGACGATATCGAGGTGGGCGACGTGGTGTATGCCGTGCCCAATCCCAGCAAGGTCCACTTCTTCGATGCCGAGACTGAGGTCACCCTCATGAGCAAGATCCCGCCCTACAACACGGTGGAAGCCAAGGTCGCCGGAGACCGGATGGAGCTGCTGGGCAGCACCGTCCCGTTCCCGTCCGTGTTCGGCGCTGCCGTCAACGGCGCGGACTGCGTGGAGCTGAGCATCCCGCCCCAGGCCATCGTTCCGGGCAATGATTTCCACCTGAAGGTGGCCCGCATCGAGGCCGTGGACGACCAGCGCCTGGCCTATCTGGAGAACGGCGACAGCTATCTCTTTGCCCTGGTGGGCGAGGACGTCCGGGAGGGCGACGATTACGCCTTCTCGCTTCTGAACGAAAAAGTCAACCTCTTCGTGGATGGCACGGAGGTCCTCAAGGCCGTGGAGGACGACGTATTTGTGACCGGCCGCTTCTCCAAGAAGGAGGTCCGGGAAAACGGTCAGCGCGTGCTGCACTTCTTCTACCACGTGGGAGACTACCAGGTGGAGGCCATTCCGGAGCAGGGCTACAAGATCAACTCCATCGACGGCGACGCCTGCTACAAGAACACCTACCGCTACGGCGTGAACCGCGACCGTATCCGCACGGTTGAGCCGGACGAGGCCGGATTGGACGCCAAGGTCCTGGCACTGCTGGACTACGGCAATACTCGGTTTGCCCGGGTAGAGGCTGCCGGTCAGGAGTTCCTGATCCACGTGGAACCCGATTTCCAGGCCCAGCAGGTGCGCATTGCCTGGGACAGCGGAGATATCTCCGTCTACTCCACCACCATCGACATGAAGATCTGCTGACATGAGAGTGGACGTCAACGGCAGACAGATCGAACTGGAGCCCAATTCCAAGCCCCTGCTCATCAAGCGGCTGATCGCAGACGGATTCGACATCCTTCTCATTTTCGCGCTGTTCATGGCATTCACGGCGCTGCTCATGAAAACACCGCTGGCAGACACATACCACGCCCATTATGAGCAGTACAAGGCCATTGAGACGGAGACCGCCGCCCGGCTCGGGAATGACGCCGCCGCTGTCGGCAAGGCGCTGAACGGGGACGCTACATATCAAAACGAGCGTTTTGCGGCAAACCTCCACGGATATCTGCTGAAAGCCGCCGCCGGTTTTCTGGCTGAGCTTCTCGTCCTGCTGGTCGTTCCGCTCCTGAACGGGAGCCGTTCGACGCCGGGCAAGCTGATGACCGGTATCATGCCCTTCAGCGAAAAGCGTCAGTCCCGGATGGCATGGTATCAGGTGGTGTCCCGTTTTCTGTTCGTGCTGATGATCGACAGTCTGGTGCCGTATCTCTATACGGGGATCCTGACGTTCCTGCTGATTCCGACGCTGCGATTGACAGAGCTGCTGCTGAGCAGCAAAAAGAACAAGACCGTTTGTGACTATGTAACAGGCATCATGGTGATAGAAAAGCTGTCCTATGATGGCATCAATTCGTTCCAAGGAGGAGAAAAACGATGAAAAAAGTGTTGTGTATGATTCTCGCCGTGGCTATGCTGGCCACGCTGCTGGTGGGCTGCGGCGGCGGCTCCACGCCGAGCGTCCCCGACGACGGCATTATCCGCGTCTGGGTCGGTGAGGAATCCGCGGAGTTCTACCAGAAGATCTGCAATGAATATGTAGCTGCGCACCCCGATTTTGGCTACACCATCGAGGTCAAGGGCATGGACACCGGCTCCGTGGCCGGCACCATCTCCAACGACCCCACGGCGGCAGCGGATATTTACACCGTGGCCCACGACAATATCGGCAAGCTGGCCTCCACCCAGTGCGCCAAGCCCATCACCGATGAGGGCCTCATCGACCAGGTCCTGGCCGACAATCCCGAGTCTTTCCAGAGCGTCATCTATTCCACGCTGAACGACAAGACCTATTTGTACGGCGTGCCCTATATCTCTCAGGCCCTGTTCCTCTACTACAACAAATCCGCTGTGACCGAGGAGGAGGCCCAGAGCTTTGAGGGGCTGCAGGCCGCTGCCCAGCGCGCCGGCTGCAAGGCATTCACCGTCACCGGTGACGACGGCTTCAACATGTCCTTCGCCCTGCTGGCCCGGAAGGTCAGCGACCACAGCACCACCGTGAAAATCTATGAGGGCGCTGAGGCCAAGTCCGGCGGCTCCAAGGGCGTTTCCAACTGCCAGGGCGACGACACCGTGGCCATCATCCGCTGGCTGCAGGCCTTTGCCGCCGATCCCAACGGCTTCAAGTGGGCCTCCTCCGACGGATGGGACGCCGATCTGGATAAGGACAATCAGGGTGTTCTGGCCGTGATCGGCGGCGCCTGGCATTACAACACCGCCAAGGCCGCTCTGGGCGAGACCAACCTGGGCATCACCCTCATCCCCACCCTGACGCTGACCGACGCCTCTGTTGCGGGGCTCACCGGCGTGTCCGCCGGCGACGTGTACCGCGGCGGCACCTTCGCCGACTGCAAGTGCTTCATGATCAACGCCAACTCCGCCCCCGGCAAGTACCTCAAGGAACAGGAGCTCATCAAGTACCTGTCCAGCAAGGACGTGCAGAACGCCTCCTACCTGGAGTGCCTGAACGTGCCCTCCTACGTTGGCGCCTCCGACTTCATCAAGCAGTGCTACACCGACGGCAAGGTTTCCGAGAGCCAGTTCAATCTGGCCGCCATGCAGGTTGCCATGGCCGAGTGGGGCATCCCCCAGCCCTTCATCACCGGCACGCTGAACACCTACTACTACTCCAAGAACGCCCCCGCCGTGTTCCGCGCCATGATCGACCAGACCGCCTATCCCACCACCGGCGACCAGATCCTCACCGAGACCACCTCTCTGGACGGCATCCGCCAGGGCCTGTACCTCGTTGAGTACCTGTGGATGCACGGCGTGACCCCCGACAGCTTCCCCGCCTCTCTGCCTGCCCAGGCATAAAGAAAAAACCGATTTGATTCCTGATCATTTTTTGGGAGGAGATTATGGCTTCAAAAGTGAACAAAGCCCCGAAAAAGAAAGAGAATCGGTTGCGTTTCCCGGAGCGGATCGGCAAGGCGTTCTCCTCGTTTGTCAAACGGTTCGTGGACGGGTCTCTGGGAACAAAGCTGTCACACTTCATTTTCGGTGCGGGAAATTTTTACCACAAGCAATACATCAAGGGACTTCTTTTCCTGCTGATCCAGGTGGGCATTCTGGCGCTGATGATCCTCTGCCCGTCGATCAACAACACCCCCTACGGCTGGAAGGCGCTGCGGAACCTGTCCCTGAAAAACGTGTCTGAGGGCGGAGAATTTGATATGAACACCGGCACGATGCTGCCGCCCTCGGACTGCAAGCTGATGATCCTGTTCGGTTTCGTGACCATCGCCATGATCATCATCTATTTCCTGGTGTGGAATCTGAACATTGCCTCGTCCTACAAGGCGGACATGGACAGAAAGGTCGGCAAAAAGCCTTCCACCTTCCGGGAGGATCTACAGGATCTGCTGGACGGCAAGTTCCACGCCCTGATGCTGACCCCCACCTGTATCGCCGCAACGGTGTTCACCATCCTGCCTACCGTCTTCATGATCGCGCTGGCCTTTACCACATACAATCAGCATGACATGAACGACATCGGCACCAACCTGTTCCACTGGAACGGCCTGCAGAACTTCCGGGCGGTGTTCACCGGCGAGGGCTCCCTGGGCGTGGAGATCCACCACCGGTTCCTGCCGGTCCTGGGCTGGACCTTCATCTGGGCAATCTTCGCCACCCTGACCTGCTACTTCGGCGGCATCATCCTGGCCCTGCTCATCAACAAGAAGGGCCTGAAGGCCAAGAAGCTGTTCCGGACGATCTTCATCCTCACCATCGCCGTTCCCCAGTTTATCTCCCTGCTGGCGGTGCGTAACCTGCTGGGCCAGTACGGCCCCTTCAACTCGTTGCTGATGGATCTGGGATTGACGACGGCGCCCATCGGTTTCCTGGGCCTGAACCCGGGAGACAGTGAATCGCTGGCCAAGGTCATGGTCATCATCATCAACATGTGGGTGGGCGTGCCCTACACCATGCTGATGACGTCCGGCATTTTGATGAACATCCCCTCGGATCTCTACGAGGCCGCCCGCGTGGACGGCGCCTCCACCGTGAAGATGTTCTTCAAGATCACCCTGCCATACGTCATCTTCATCACGACGCCGTACCTGATCTCCAGCTTTATCGGAAACATGAACTCCTTCAACTCCATCTTCCTGCTGACGGGAGGCGGCCCGGCCTATCCGGGCTACCAGGCCGGCGGAACCGATCTGCTGGTCACGTGGCTGTATAAGGTGACCATCGATCAGCACCTCTATAACACGGGTGCTGTCATCGGCATCATGACCTTCCTGATCACCGCCACCATCACCCTGATCACGTACCGCCGCAGCAAGGCCTACAATGAGGAGGATACGTTCCAATGAGTACGACAAAGACGAAAAAGGTGTCCAGCCAGTCCCGCAACCGCCGGGTCAGTCTGGGCGTCACCTACGCTATCCTGATCGTTCTGGGCATCATCTGGCTGATCCCCTTCGTGTGGATCCTGCTGTGCGCGTTCCGCTGCGACTACCAGCCCGACGGCACCTTTATCGGGCGTGTCACCAGCTACTTTATTCCGAAGAACTTCGGGTTCAAGAACTTTACGGATCTGTTCTCGGCCACCTACTACGGTGTGGCCAAGGCATTCCCCCGGTGGATGCTGAACACGCTGATCATCGCTGTGGTGGACTGCGTGATCTCCACCTTCCTGGTGCTGTCGGTGGCCTACTGCATGTCCAAGCTGCGGTTCAAGCTGCGCAAGCCCTTCATGAATCTGTCCATGATCATCGGTCTGTTCCCCAGCTTCATGAGCATGATCGCCATTTACTTCCTGCTCAAGTCCGTCGGTCTGACCGGCAACCCCGCGCACCCGGAATACTCCGTGATCGGTCTGATCCTGGCGTACAGCGCAGGAGCCGGTCTGGGCTTCCAGATCGCCAAGGGCTTCTTCGACGTGATCCCCAACGCCCTGGTGGAATCGGCCAAGCTGGACGGCTGCACCAATTTCCAGATCTTCCGGCGGATCATCCTGCCCCTGGCCAAGCCCATCATCATCTACCAGGCGCTGATGAGCTTCACCGGCCCTTGGATGGACTTCATCTTCGCCAAGGTCATCATCGGCGCGGACAATCCCTCCTACTGGACGGTGTCCGTGGGTCTGTACTCCCTGCTGTTCGGCACCCACCCCGACACCAACCTGTTCACCCAGTTCGCCGCAGGCTGCGTCATCGTGGCCATCCCCATCGTGACGCTGTTCATGTTCCTGCAGAAGTACTACGTGGAGGGCGTCACCGCCGGAGCGGTGAAGGGCTGAGCCCCTATTCCCCTATTCCAAAACACAGTGGGCAAAGCCCGTGCTTTGCCCACTGTGTTTTTCTTCTTCGCACCCTTGTTATCTGTCCATTTCCGGGATAAAATGAAAATAATGAAAAATCCCCCTGCGTCAGGTATTGCTCGTGACGCTGCGTCACGAGATATACTGACGGTGAAAGGAGGCGAGAGACCATGTCACAATACACAACAGGAGAACTGGCAAAGCTCTGCGGCGTCACGGTGCGCACGGTGCAGTATTACGACACCCGGGACATCCTGGTCCCCAGCGCCCTCACCGAGGGCGGGCGGCGGCTCTACTCCGAGGAGGACGCAAAAAAGATGAAAACCATCTGCTTCCTCCGGGAGCTGGGTCTGTCCATCGACACGGTGGGGCAGCTACTCTCCGAGCCCGATCCCGGCAGCGTGATTTTGCTGCTGCTGGACCAGCAGCGGCAGCTCCTGCAGGATGAGGTACAGGAGCGGCAGGAAAAGCTCAGCAAACTGCAGGAGCTGGAAAAGTACGTCCGCTCCGCCGGGCAGTTCTCCGTTGACTCCATCGCTGACGTGGCCAACATCGTGGAAAGCAGGAAAAAACTGCAAAAAATGCGCCTGAACATGGTACTGACGGGGCTGCCCGTGACCGTGCTCCAATGGGCCGGCATCCTCCTGTGGGTCTTCAAGGGCATGTGGTGGCTGTTTGCCCTGTGGGTACCCGTGGGCATCCTCTACGGGATCCTGGCGTCCCGCAGCTACTACAAAAGTGTGGCCTATATCTGCCCCCAGTGCCACGAGGTGTTCAAGCCCGCGTTCAAAGAGATGTTCTGGGCAAAGCATACGCCGAGTACCCGGAAGCTGACCTGCACCAAATGCGGCCACCACGGGTTCTGCGTGGAGACGTGGGGAGGTGACAGGGTATGAGCCGGGTCAAAAAAGCGCTGTTATTTACCCTGGCCGTGCTGCCATTGGCCGTTGTCGGCGTGTACTTTGCCACCGTTTATTCCATCTCCTCCATGGACCCCGCTCTGCTGGAGGACGCCATCCGTCAGGTCGGCAGCCGGGAAGCCGTCTTCCTTCTCAGCACCATACAGCCTGTTGCACTGGCGCTGCTGTGCGCCTTCTTCGGCTATATCCTGTCGGATAAGCTGGGGTTGATGCGGCCGTTCCGGTTTGAAAAAAGCCTCTTGCTCCGGGTGCTTGTCATATCTGTGCTCTGCGGGGGCATACTGAGTCTGGACGCGTGGACGTTTGCCCGGTGGATCCCGGAGCTCACCGGCTACTATGACTCCGCCGGCTCCTTCGACGCCACCACGTGGATCGCTTCCATTCTCTACGGAGGTGTCATCGAAGAGGTCATGATGCGGCTGTTTTTCATGAGCCTGCTGGCCTTCCTGGGTTGGAAGCTTTTCTTCCGCAGAAGTGAGACTGTGCCCACCGGCATCCTGATTGCTGCCAATTTCATTTCGGCGCTGCTGTTTGCCGCAGGCCATCTGCCCACCACTGCCACCATGTTCGGCACGCTGACGCCTCTGCTGCTGCTTCGCTGCTTTCTGCTCAACGGCGCGGCGGGACTTGTTTTCGGGTGGTTCTACCGAAAATTCGGAATCCAGTACGCCATGCTCTCTCACGCTCTTTTTCACATTGTCGGCCGGTCCATCTGGCTGATCGCCATGCCTTGATTATTTTCTAACAATTCTTGACAGCCTCTTTGCCCCGCTGTAAAATGAATCCATAAAGCTTTATCGCTTTAATTTGTCACATCCCGCATACGGCGGAGAAAGGAGCAAACATGGATCTCAAATTAAAAGACAAGGTGGTATTGGTCACCGGAGGTACCGGAGGAATCGGCACCGCCATCGTGAAGGCATTTCTGGCCGAGGGCGCCAAGGTGGCGTTTTCCTCCACCAGCCAGAAGAAGATTGACGACCTTCTGCCCACGCTGCAAGCGGCGGAGGGACAGGTTGCCGGCTTCGTAGCCGATCTCAACAAGGAAGAGGATATTAAGAACCTGGTGGAAAGCGCCAAGGCGTATTTCGGCACGCTGGATGTCGTCATCCCCAACGCCGGCTATGAGGGCAAGGCCCATCCCGTACAGGATATGACGCTGGAGCTGTTCCAGCAGACCTATATGCTCAACGTGTTCGCCGTGATGCTCACCCTGAAGTATGCCGCCCCCATTCTGATCGAGAAGAAATCCGGCGCCGTGGTGGTGATCGCCTCCGCTGCCGCCTATGAGCCCACGGCAGGCAACAGCGCCTACGTCTCCTCCAAGTACGCCGTGGCGGGCCTGACCAAGTGCGTCGCCCTGGAGCTGGGCCCTGTTGGCATCCACGTCAATTATATCTGCCCCGGTCCCGTGGACACGCCCATGATGCTCCGCATCGAGAAGGACTTCTTCGGCGACACCATGACCCACGAGGAGGCCATGGCCATGCTGGCCGGCACCTACGCCATGGACAAGCGCTATGCCAAGCCCGAGGAGATTGCCAACGCCGCCCTGTATCTGGCGTCCGAGGTATCCGCCCACACAGCCGGTATGGGCATGCACATCGATTCCAAGGTTTCCCCCACCAGCTGACAGAGTTCGAACCCCAAACGTAAAAGGTCCCCGGAGGAGCTCCTCCGGGGACCTTTCCATGTTTTTCCCTACTTCTTGAAGAACAGTACGCCGATGCACTCCGGGCCGCAGTGACAGGAAACGGTACATCCGGCGTTGGTGACCAGCACCTCACGGAAGGGATGCAGCTCCTTCACCAGCTCCACCACCTTGTTCACCAGCTCCTCCGGCATGGGGGAGTGAGTCACGAAGATGCGGCCGGTGTCAATATCGTCCCGCCCGGCCAGACGGCCGCGCACGTAATCCAGCACGGAGCGCTCCATGCTGCCGCGGTACTTGGTGCCCACCACCATCTTGCCGTCCACCACCCGGATCTCCGGGCGAAGCTTCAGCAGATTGGCGCCCAGCACCGCCACACCGGAGCAGCGGCCGCCCATGCGCAGATAGTTCAGATGCTGCAGCACAAAGCTGACGTCCAGCTTTTCCTTCCGCTCGTTGAGGATGTCCACGATCTCCTGTGCGCTCTTGCCCGTCCGGGCCAGCTCCGCCGCCAGCAGCACCAGATGGCCCGAGCCGCTGGAGAGATTCCGGCTGTCAATGGGGTAAACGTTGCCCAGCTCCGCCGCCGCCAGGCAGGCGTTCTGATAGCAGGAGGAAAACTCCGAGGAGATGTTGATATGGATCACCGTATAGCCCTGCTCCACGAAGGGGCGGAATGCCTTCTCATACTCCAGCGGGCTGAGTGCAGACGTCTTGGGCAGTGTGCCGGTGCGGTCAGCAAAGGAAAACAGATCCTCTGCCGTTACATCCACGCTGTCATAATGCAGCTCATCCCCCAATGTGATGCCCAGGGGCAGCACCTCCACGCCGTATTGCTCATACAGCTCCGGCGTCAGGTCGCACGTGGAGTCGCAGGTCACTTTGATTTTTTCCATAGGTTGGGTCCCTCCCAGCGGACCAGTCCGTCGTTCGGCGGCGTGTCCGCGCAACAATCCAGTTTATTTGTGTTATTTGTGTATTATATCCTATTATATATCCAATTTCAATACACTTTTTTTGCCGCAGAATTCCGTGCGTTATGATTCCCACAGGCAGACCAATGAATTTTGTCCTGCCAGATTTTTATAGAGGATCTTCTATGCACCATCCCGCCTTCGCCCCGCTATAATGGAGCAGTGATCACAGGGAGGGACCCTTATGTACGACGCCCAGCTTCAGGCGGTGGCTGATCAGTTGGCGGCAGCGGAGAGAAACTCGCATCTGCCGGACTGCGGTGCCGTGGTCGCCATTTTGGACGATTTGCGGCGGCTGCTCTTCCCCGTCTGCTTTGGGCGGGAGGGAGATGCCATATCTCTGCTCTCACAGATCGAATCGAGGCTGATCCAGCAGATCGCTGCGGTGCTGCCGCCGGATAACAGAGCCGAGGAACTTGTCCGCGCCTTTCTCCTTCGGCTGCCGGCGGTGCAGCGGACGCTGCTGGAGGATGCGGAAGCTCTCTTTGACGGAGACCCTGCCGCCCGGAGCCGGGAGGAGGTCATCCTGGCCTATCCGGGACTCTACGCCGTGTTCGTCTATCGGGTTGCCCATGAGCTGCATCTGTTGGGTATTCCGCTTTTGCCCCGCATCCTGTCCGAGCACGCCCACAGCCAGACCGGTATCGACATCCACCCCGGTGCCGTCATCGGTCCCCGGTTTTTTATCGACCACGGCACCGGCGTGGTGATCGGGGAGACGGCCGTTATCGGCGCAGGGGTAAAACTCTATCAGGGCGTGACCCTGGGCGCCCTCTCCCCTCGGGCGGGCCGGGAGAGTATCTCAGGCAAGCGCCACCCCACGGTGGAAAACGGCGTCACCATATACTCCGGCGCTACGATCCTGGGCGGAGACACCGTTATCGGTGAGGGAGCCGTGGTGGGGGGCAACGCCTTTGTGACCCGCTCCGTTCCCGCAGGCGTGCGAACACCCACCCGGGAACCGGAGCCAACGGATCCAACGTAAAACACGGCACATTTTTTCTTGCATCCCCTGCTTTTTAGCCTTGACAAAAGTGCTCTACAGTTGTAGTATATTTATGTACTACAACTGTAGAGGAGTGGACTCTATGGATCTGCCGAATCGCCGCCTGCCGGACAGCGAGCTGGAGGTGATGCAGGCCGTCTGGCGCTGTGAGGCTCCGGTGGCCCGGAAAAACATCGAGGCGGTGCTGCTGCCCCGACACCCCATGGCTCTGACTACGCTGCTGACACTGCTGACACGGCTGGCGGAGAAGGGCTTTCTCCGCATTGACAAGGCGGGCCGGAGCAGCGTCTACACGCCGCTGGTGACGGAGCAGGAGTATCTGGCCGGGCAGAGCAACCGCTTTTTCACAAAGCTCTGCGGTGGAAATCTCTCCACCTTTGCCGCCGCACTCTGTGACGGCGGATTGACCCCGGAGGAGCTGGAGGAGCTGAAAAAACTGCTGGAGGCGCACGCCCTATGAGTGGTCACGATCAAATTCGCCTTGTTTTTATCGCGTTTACCGGACTGGCTATTGCCGGGACCGTCTATTGGGGGGCCCTCAGCAAATCCCTGCGGGCGGACAGCCACTGGCGTTCTGCCCGCTACGACCCCATCCTCTCGCCACTGAATCTGGTGATGGTCTTCTGCATCCTGGCGGCGACGGGTCTTGTCATGGATCGCAACCATGTACTGATGCCGCTTTTTGTCTCTCTTGTGCTGGAGATTGCCGTTTATTACGCGGCGCTGCTGCTTCTGCTGCCGTTGCTGCGGAAGGTGTTCCGCCCCGGAACGGTGGCAGTTTTGTGGGTGTTGCCGAACATACTCAGTCTCGCCATCCACACCACCATGCTCCCCTCCGAGCCAAAAGCGGTGGTGCTGATTCCGCCGGGCGTTGCCTCCTGGGCTGTCCTTATATGGGCAATGGGCTTTCTGGCCGTCATGGGCCGGGCGGTTTTCCAACACCTGGCCTACCGGAAGGAGCTGCTGCGCAGCGCAACCCCCATTACTGAGCCGGAGATTCTGGCGATCTGGAACGAAGAAGCGGACGCCATGGGCTTGGATGCGGCCAAGCTGGCCCTGGTCCGCTCCGCCGCCACTGTGACCCCCCTCTCCATCGGCATATGGCGCAGCACCACCCAGGTGGTTCTTCCGGAGCAGGATTACGCCCCGGAGGAGCTGCGGCTGATTTTCCGCCACGAGCTGATCCATGTCCGCCGTTGGGACGCCGCCACCAAGCTCTCCCTCACCTTCTGCCAAGCCGCCTGCTGGTTCAATCCCCTCATGTGGATCGCCATGCGCAAGTGCGCCGACGATCTGGAGCTGGGCTGCGATGAGCTGGTCCTCACCGAAGCGGACAGCAGCACCCGTGAGGCCTACGCCCGGCTGGTGCTGCGAACCGCCGGAGACGAGCGGGGCTTCACCACCTGCCTCAGCGTCCGGGCCAAGTCCCTGCGCTACCGGCTCCGGGGCATCGTGTCCGGCCGAGGCAAGCTGGCAGGCGGTCTGCTGGCCGGCCTGCTGACGGCCGCTCTCCTGCTGGGCAACGGGCTGGTGGCCGTGGCCTATGCCCCTGCAACGGGCGAGGAGGCGATCTTCCACGGCCACAGCGCAGACTATGCGCCCACGCGCATCAGTTACACCCCCGGCAGCGACACCTATCAGTTTTCCTATTACACCTGCGCCGATGTCCCGGCTTTTAAGGACTATCTGTCGGAGCTGAAGCTCTACCGCGTCTCCGGCTTCTACGACCCTCCGGGGGAATGTCTCTTCGTATCATTGGATAACGACGCCGTCAATGTCAGACTGTACGATCAAATGGTCTCCGTTGCGGAGTGGGACGGTGCCGGATTTTCGAGCAAGGGTCTCTACTACTCACCGGAGCCGCTGGATTTGGCATATCTGCAGACCCTGTTGGTGGAGGAATCGTAACCCCTTTAACGTAAAAAACACCGGAGGACGTGTCCTCCGGTGTTTTTTTGCGGCTTACCGCCGCTCCAGATCGGGCTTGTCCAGCCACATGTGCCGCCATTTCCGGGGCAGGCCCGGCGCGATCATGGGAAAGATGTGGTCGCTGTCGGCGGTGGGCTGGATGTTGTAGGTGCCGTATTTGTTGATGAGATCAAAGCAGTTGTCCGCATCGCCGGGAAAATGATGCACATCCGGCGTGGGATCAAAGGGAAATCTCGATTCCATAGACGATCACCTCCGGGGATAGTATGCCCGGGTGGGTGAAAAATGTTACAGAATCATTGTCACCAGTGACAGAATCACCAGCAGGATCACGTTCACGACGGTAAATTCCAGCAGATAGCGGCCCATGTGGGCGTTGTGGGAGTGGGAATAAAGCTTCATGCTGATGAGGCTGGCCAGGCTGGCGATGGGCGTGCCCAATCCGCCCACGTTGACGCCCAGCAGCAGCGCGCGAGCCTTGTCCGTGAATCCGGCCAGCAGCACGGCGGCGGGCACGTTGCTGATGACCTGGCTGGCCAGCACGGAGGTCAGGTACTCCCGGCCGTCCAGCAGACGGCGCAGCATGGCCGCCACCGCCTCCATCCGTCCCAGATTTCCTGCAAAGATAAAGAACGCCACAAACGTCAGCAGCAGCATGAAATCCGCCTTCAGCAGCAGCTTCCGATCAAAGATCAGCAGCGCGATCACCACCGCCGCCAGCATTGCGTACCACGGGATCAACCGCACCACCACCAACAGGCACACGGCAAACAGCGCCAGATGAAGCCACAGCTCCCGGCGCTGGATACCCGGCTCCTCGCCCAGAAAGACACGGATGGGTTCGCCGGAGAGCAGAAAACACCCGGCCAATACAAGCGCCAGAGACAGCCCCCACAGGGGAAACGTCATGCGCAGAAAATCACCGATGGACAGGTCATAACAGGAATACAAAAAAAGATTCTGGGGGTTGCCCACCGGGGTGAGCATACTGCCCAGGTTGGCGGCCACCGTCTGCAGCACCACGATATGGATCAGATCCTTCTCCCGATCCGCCATACCCAGCACCACCACCGCAAAGGGGACAAAGGTCAGCAGCGCCACATCGTTGGTAATGAGCATGGCGCTGAAAAAGCAGAGCAGCACCAGCAGAATCCCCATGACGCGGGTGCTGGACGCGCGGCGGCACAGCACGTGGGCCAGGTGGGAAAACAGTCCCGCCTGCCGCAATCCCACCACCACCGTCATCAGGCAATACAAAAGGGCAAGGGTGCGAAAGTCGATATAGCCCAGATACGCCTCGTCCGGCGGCACAAAAAAACAGCTGACCAACGCAGCCAGTGCGGCGATGAGCAGCACCGGCTCCCGTTTGACAAACGTCCGAATCGCAGACATAGGATCCCTCCCATACGATCTCTCCCACAGTATATGCGTTTGAGCAGCGCCTTGCAAGAGGGAATACGCCGTTGCGCCGCCGGCAAAACCATGGTATACTGGCGGCAGAATCGGAAACGGAGGGCTGCCCATGAACGGCCAATCTCACATCATCGGCCCCGAGGACTACGCGGAGCCCAGCTGCGTGCTTTGCGGCGAGCCCTACGGCGCGGAGCCGAAGGTCAGGCCCATCCCCCAGCAGCGGATCATCGGGAAGATGGACGAATACATGAGCCGCCGGGACTACGCCGGCGCAGAGCGCCATCTTCTTTACTGGCTGGACGAGGCCCGGCTGGGAGGCGACAAACGGGGCGAGCTGCTGATCCGCAATGAGCTGGCAGGTCACTACCGCAAAACGGGAGAGCGGGAAAAGGCTCTGTCAAACGGCGACGCGGCCCTGGCTCTGCTGGACGAGCTGGACTTCGGCGGCACCATTAGCTCCGGCACCACCTACACCAACGTGGCCACGGCATGCAGTGCTTTTGGGGAAAACGAGCGGGCACTGTCCCTCTTTGAAAAGGCCCGGACCGTGTACGAGTCCAGCCCCCGGACGGCGCCCGAACTGCTGGGCGGCCTGTATAACAACATGGCGCTGGCCTGTGCCTCACTGGGGCAGTACGATCGGGCCTTTGATCTGTACGGCAAGGCCATGGACGCCATGGGCAAGGTCCCCGGCGGCGTGCTGGAGCAGGCCATCACCTGCCTCAATATGGCGGGCGCCGTGGAGGCCCGGGACGGCATGGAGGCCGGCGAACACCGGATCTTCGACCTGGTGGACCGGGCCTGGGACCTTCTGAACGACCCCTCCGCCCCTCAGAACGGATACTGCGCCTTTGTGTATGAAAAGTGCGCACCCACCTTCTCCTACTACGGCTATTTTGCCGCAGCGGAGGAATTGAACGAAAGGGCAAAGCAGCTGTATGAACGGACTTGAGCTGTCACGGGCCTACTTCGAGGCCTATGGAAAACCCATGCTGGACGAGCAGTTCCCCGACCTGCTGCCCCATCTGGCCGCCGGCCTCTTCGGCAGCGGCTCGGAGTGCTTCGGTTATGACGACGAGGTCTCCCGGGACCACGATTTTGAGCCCGGCTTCTGCCTCTTTATCCCCGGAGAAGATGTGGTGGACCGTCGGACCGCCTTCACCCTGGAGCGCGCTTATGCCAAGCTGCCCAGGGAGTTCATGGGCTTTCGCCGATCTGTGATGGGGCCGGTGGGCGGACCGCGCCGGGGCGTACTGCGGACGGATGAATTTTTCGCGGAGAAAATCGGTTCTCCCGACGGCGTGCTCACCTTCTCTCAATGGCTGACCGTCCCGGAGCAGGCGCTGGCGGAGTGCACCAACGGCGCCCTGTTTTTCGACAACCGGGGCGACGTCACCGCGATTCGGCAATTGCTGTCCTGTTTCCCGGAGGACGTGGGGCGCAAAAAAATGGCGGGACATCTGCTGCTGATGGCTCAGTCCGGGCAGTATAACTACCGGCGGTGCCTGGGCCATGGGGAGAACGGCGCCGCCCAGTTGGCGGCGGTCGAGTTCGTCCGCAGCGCCATGGCCGTCGTGTTCCTGCTGAACCACCGCTATCAGCCCTACTACAAGTGGAGCTTCCGCGCCATGCGCGCTCTGCCCAAGCTGTCTCTGCTGGCGGAGCTGCTGGAATATCTGCTGACCACCGACAACGATGGCGACCTGGCCAATGACAAATATGACGTGATGGAGAGCATCGCCGCCGATGTTATCGATGAGTTGATGGAGCAGGGGCTCACCCGGGCCACCTGCGGCGATCTGGAAAAGCACGCCTACTCGGTCAACGACGGCATCAACGACGCCGCGCTGCGAAACCTCCATATCCTGGCGGCTGTCTGAAGGAGGCACCAACCATGAAGATCCATGGATTACAAAAAATGACCCTGCTGGACTTCCCCGGCCGGGTGGCCTGCACCGTTTTTCTGGGCGGATGCGACTTCCGCTGCCCTTTCTGCCACAACTATGAGCTGGTGGACGGCACGGCCCAGCCGCTGATGGACGAGTCCGAGCTGCTGGCTTTTCTGGAGAAGAGAAAAGGTCTGCTGGACGGCGTGGCCATCACCGGCGGGGAGCCCTGCCTGCACCGGGATCTGCCAGACCTGCTGGAGAAGATCCGCTCCCTGGGCTTTGGCGTGAAGCTGGACACCAACGGCTGCCACCCGGCACTGCTGCGCACCATGCTGGAGCGCCGCCTGGTGGACTACGTGGCCATGGACGTGAAGAACAGCCCCTCCAAATATGCCGCCGCCTGCGGCATGGACACGGTGGATCTGGCCCCTATCCGGGAGAGTATCGCTCTTTTGATGGATATGGCGCCGGACTATGAGTTCCGCACCACCGTGGTCAAGGAGCTCCACGATGCGTTGGATTTCTCCGGGATCGGTGAAATGATCCGCGGCGCCAAACGCTATTTCCTCCAGGCCTTTACCGACCGGGACTCCGTGCCCTTTCAGGGTTTTCACGCCCCCGCCAAGGAAGATCTGCTCCGTTTTGCCGATTTGGTACGCCCCTTTGTGGGTGAGGTCAGCCTGCGCGGAGTGGACTGACACAACACAATATGTTGTGGCTAACTTTTCTTTAGAACCAAATATATAGTTGACACCTGCCCCCTCCCGGTGTATGATAATAATATGCAGATTTTGGCCGATTTTGTCGGCTGACTTTCATGGCAACTACACTGAGGAGGGGGAGCTTTTTTATGTATCAAGTCGTTAAGAGAGACGGAAAAGTCGTTGATTTCCACATTGAAAAGATCAGCGCCGCCATTACCAAGGCCTTTGAGGCGCTGAATAAGGAATATCACCCCAACGTGATCGACCTCATCGCCCTGCGCGTGGCGTCTGATTTCGAGAGCAAGGTCCACAACGGTCAGATCACCGTGGAGGAGATTCAGGACAGCGTGGAGAAGGTGCTGTCCGAGGCCGGCTACGCCGACGTGGCCAAGGCCTACATCCTATACCGCCGCCAGCGGGAAAAGGTGCGCAACATCAACTCCACCCTGCTCAACTACAAGGACATCGTGGACAACTATCTGAAGATCAACGACTGGCGCGTGAAGGAGAACTCCACCGTCACCTACTCCGTGGGCGGCCTGATCCTGTCCAACTCCGGCGCCATCACCGCCAACTACTGGCTCAGCGAGGTGTACGACGACGAGATCGCCAACGCCCACCGCAGCGCTGCCATCCACCTCCACGATCTCAGCATGCTCACCGGCTACTGCGCCGGCTGGAGCCTGAAGCAGCTGATCCAGGAGGGTCTGGGCGGCGTGCCCGGAAAGATCACCTCCTCCCCCGCCAGCCACCTGTCCACCCTGTGCAACCAGATGGTCAACTTCCTTGGCATCATGCAGAACGAGTGGGCCGGCGCCCAGGCGTTCTCCTCCTTTGACACCTATCTGGCTCCCTTTGTCCGGGTGGACAACCTGAGCCAGAAAGAGGTCAAGCAGTGCATCCAGTCCTTCATCTACGGTGTCAACACCCCCAGCCGCTGGGGCACCCAGGCGCCTTTCTCCAACATCACGCTGGACTGGGTGGTGCCCAATGACCTGAAGAACCTGCCGGCCATCGTGGGCGGCAAGGAGCTGGACTTCACCTATGGCGACTGCCAGAAGGAGATGGACATGGTCAACAAGGCCTTCATCGAGATCATGATCGAAGGCGACGCCAACGGCCGCGGCTTCCAGTATCCCATCCCCACCTACTCCATCACCCGCAACTTCGACTGGAGCGAGACGGAGAACAACAAGCTCCTCTTTGAGATGACCGCCAAGTACGGCACCCCCTACTTCTCCAACTACATCAACTCCGATATGGAGCCCAGCGACGTGCGCTCCATGTGCTGCCGCCTGCGCCTGGACCTGCGTGAGCTGCGCAAGAAGTCCGGCGGCTTCTTCGGCTCCGGCGAGTCCACCGGCTCCATCGGCGTGGTGACCATCAACCTGCCCCGCATTGCCTATCTGGCCAAGGACGAGGCCGACTTCTACAAGCGGCTGGACGACCTCATGGACATCTCCGCCCGCAGCCTGAAGACCAAGCGCACCGTCATCACCAAGCTCCTGGAGCAGGGTCTGTACCCCTACACCAAGCGGTATCTGGGCACCTTCAGCAATCACTTCTCCACCATCGGCCTCATCGGCATGAACGAGGTGGGCCTCAACGCCAAGTGGCTCCGCGCCGATCTGACCGATGCCAGAGTCCAGCGCTTTGCCCGGGACGTGCTCAACCACATGCGTGAGCGCCTGTCTGACTATCAGGAGCAGTACGGCGACCTCTACAACCTGGAGGCCACCCCCGCCGAGTCCACCACCTACCGCTTTGCCAAGCACGACAAGGAGGAGTTCCCCGACATCATCACCGCCAACATGAACGGCACCCCCTATTACACCAACTCCTCCCACCTGCCCGTGGGTTACACCGAGGACGTGTTCTCCGCTCTGGACATTCAGGACGATCTCCAGACCCTGTACACCTCCGGCACCGTGTTCCACGCCTTCCTGGGCGAGAAGCTGCCCGACTGGAAGGCCGCCGCCAATCTGGTGCGCAAGATCGCGGAGAACTACAAGCTGCCCTACTACACCCTCTCCCCCACCTACTCCGTCTGCGCCGACCACGGCTACCTCACCGGCGAGCAGTATACCTGCCCCATCTGCGGCAGGAAGACCGAGGTCTACAGCCGCATCACCGGCTACTACCGCCCGGTGCAGAACTGGAACGACGGCAA
>CAMVMU010000019.1 GCA_947168655.1 uncultured Oscillospiraceae bacterium | reverse complement strand
TTTGCCCCCGGCGACGCCAAGAACACCTATGGCACCGGCTGCTTCACGCTGATGAACGTGGGCGATGAGCCGGTCCGTAGTCGGGCAGGCCTGGTCAGCTCCATCGGCTGGCAGGTGGATGGCAGGACCACCTATGTGCTGGAGGGCAGCGTATTTAATGGCGGCAGCACCATCCAGTGGGTGCGGGATGAGCTGAAGCTCATCGACTCCGCCCCGGAGGTGGATACCCTGGCTGCCTCGGTGCCGGACAGCGGCGGCGTGGTGCTGGTGCCCGCCTTCACCGGCCTGGGCGCCCCCTATTGGGACATGTACGCCCGCGGCGCCATTCTGGGCATCACCCGCGGCACCAACCGGGCCCACATCGCCCGCGCCGTGCTGGAGTGCATTGCCTATCAGGTCACGGATCTGATGATGGCCATGCGCCAGGATGCCGGCCGGGACATCACCCGTCTGCGGGTGGACGGCGGCGCCAGCGTGTCGGATATCATGCTGCAGATGCAGGCGGACCTGCTGCGCATCGAGGTGGACCGCCCCACTATGGTAGAGACCACCGCCTTCGGCGCCGCGGCGCTGGCTGGCCTCAGCTGCGGCCTGTGGGGCAGCATGGACGAGCTGAGCCAGCTGCGCAAGAGCCAGCGGATCTTCCGTCCCGAGCGGATCCAGGCCGACTGCGACCGGGAGTATCGCCTGTGGAAGCGGGCGGTGCAGCGCTCCGCCGACTGGATCGAGCATTGATTTTTTAAGAGTCTGTTAATTCCGCCTTTGCGCTCTTGCGCGGCGGGAAATTCAGGGCTATAATCTGGCCAAACCGGATCAACCGAGCGGGAAAGGAGAACAAAAATGGATCGCATGGATGAACTGACCAAGAAGGCAAAGGAACTGGCCGGGGCCGCCGCCGAGATGGCGAAGAATCTGGCGGAGGTCGCCGCAGGTAAGGCGAAGGACATTGCCGGCGCCGCCGCTGAGAAGGCCAAGGACGCCTCCGATGCAGCCAAGGCCAAGCTGGCTATTGTCTCTGAGCAGCGGGAGATCGAAAAGAACTACAAGGCCATTGGCGAGTGGTTCGTATCCGAGTTCAAGGGCGAGATCCCCGATGCGGTGAAGGATGTGGTCGCCGCTGTCAATGCCTCCAAGGCGAAGATCGCCGAGCTGAGAGCCAGGGCCGAAGAAGTCACGGAGCAGGCCGAGGACAAGGTGGAAGAGCTCAAGGACAAGGCGGAGGAGCTCAAGGAACAGGCAGAAGACAAGATCGAAGAGCTCAAGGACAAGGCCGAGGAGCTCAAGGACAAGGTCCAGGACAAGATCGAGGACCTCAAAGACTGATTGAATACGATGCAGCAAAAAGCAGCCACCCAAAACGGGTGGCTGCTTTTACGATTCCGTTTTTAAGCCAGGAAGCCCTTGAGGATGGTCTCCTCGGCCTCCTCGGGGGACAGGCCCAGTGTCTCCAGCTTCAGCAGCTGGTCGCCGGCGATCTTGCCGATGGCGGCCTCGTGGATCAGCTGGGCGTCGGTGCAATTGGCGGCAATGGCGGGGATGGACTTGACCTTGGCATTTCCCATGATGATGGAGTCACACTGGACGTGGCCGAAGCACTGGGCGTTGCCCACCATACGGGGGTAGAACACCTGCTCCGACTCATCCTGGGCCACGGAGCGGGAGATGACACGGCCCTTGGCATCGGCGCCGTTGAGCTCGATCTCCATCTCGCTCTCGGCGATCTGCCTGCCGTGGGTCAGCAGGCGCTCGGTGACCACCACCTCGCTGCCGGCCTCGCAGACGAACTTGGTGAAGCGCTTGGTAGAGTCAATGCCCCGGATCTGGACCGTTTCCATCTCCATGGTGGAGCCCTCGCCCAGATACACGACGGTCTGGGGGTTCATCACGTTCTTGCCGGTCTGGTCCGGATCGTTTTCACCGTAGTGTTTCTCGGCGTATTTTACCCGGCAGTTCTTGCCGATATAGAAGGTGTGAACGCCGTCGTGGCGGCTTTCGTCGCAGCCGGAGTTGTGGATGCCGCAGCCTGCTACGATCTCCACGTCGCAGTCGTCGCCCACAAAGAAGTCGTTGTAGACCATCTCCGTCAGACCGGTCTTGCTGATGATGACGGGAATATAGCACTTCTCGCCCCTGGTGCCGGGCTTGATGCGGATGTCAATACCAGGTTTGTCGGTTTTGCCGGTGATTTCGATGTGTTCAGTGGACTGGCGGGCCTCACAGCCGCTGTCCTTGCGGATGTTGATGGCGCCCACCGGTTTGCCGGTGAGGTCGGCGATCTTCTCCAGCAGCTTGGCGTCGATGTCGGTGATCATTGGGCGGTCTCCTTTCTTGTCATCACGGGGCAGGAGCCCAGGGTGTCGGCCAGGATCAGGGGGAAGATCTCCTCCGTGGTGCCACGGTGGGCGATCTGGCCGCCGGCCACCACAATGATCTCGTCAGCCAGACGGATGATCCGCTCCTGGTGGGAGATGATGACCATGGTGGCGCTGTGTTTGGCGTGGATCTGCTCAAAGGTTTCCGTCAGCCGGGCGAAGGACCACAGGTCAATGCCGGCTTCCGGCTCGTCAAAGATCATGAGCTTGCTGTTCCGGGCCAGGATAGTGGCGATCTCAATGCGCTTGACCTCGCCGCCGGAAAGAGACACATCCACTTCACGGTCCAGGTAGTCGTTGGCGCACAGGCCCACGTTGGTGAGATAGTTGCAGCAGCGATCCTTGCTGAGCTTATTCTGCCCGGCAGCCAGCTGCAGCAGGTCCTGTACGGTGATGCCCTTGAAGCGGGGAGGCTGCTGGAAGCCGTAGCTGATGCCCAGACGGGCACGCTCCGTGATGTCCAGCTCGGTGATATCCTGTCCGTCGTAGAGGATCTGTCCGGCAGTGGGCTGGGCAAGCCCCATAATGATCCTGGCCAGGGTAGTCTTGCCGCCGCCGTTGGGGCCGGTAAATACCACCAGCTTCTCATCGGGAATGGTCAGGCTGATGTCTTTTAGGATGTCCATCTCCCCCTCCGGGGTGGACACGCGGTAGGAAATGTGTTTCAGCTCCAGCATGGGAGGGTCCTCCTTTGAGGTAAAAAGGTTCGTCACATCAATACATCCGTGCAATTTATGTATTTTAACAGAACACGGGCGGAAAAGCAAGTATTGACACCGGATTTCCCCGGGCGCATAGGATGGTGGGGAGGTGAGAACATGGAGCAACGAGAGGAGATGGATTTGCGGCGCTGTGACGCGGTGTGGCAGCGGGTAGCGCCGGATCTGAACCCCTACCCGGAGGTGCGCGCCGCCGCCCTGGCGCCCGAGACGCCCTGCGCCGCCATGGAAGCAGAGCGGGGCGTGAGACAGCGCGGTGATTCTCTGACGCCGGAGGCGCTGACCGCTGCCGTGGAGGAGGAGCTTGCCGCCCGCCGCGCCTATCTGGCCCACGCCCGGTGCGCCGGGGGGCCCGCGGGACGTGCCCTGATGCAGCTGGCGTCCGACAGCGCCGGCCACGCCTGCCGCCTGCGCAGCCTGTATTTCCTGCTGACCGGCCAGTGCTATCGTCCTTTCTCCGTCTGCGGACAGGCGGAGATCCTGAGCCTGTGCCAGTTCCTGCGGCGGCGGTATCAGCTGGCCGTAGAGTCTGCCTCGCAGTATGACAACTGGGCCGACGGCATGGAGGACGGCTGCATGGCGTCGAATATGCGGGCTATGGCGGATGACAAGCGATGCCAGGCCACAACGCTGATGAGCCTGCTGGAGAGCCTGCTGAGGTAAAATATGACAGAGTCGGCTCCGGTCGTTTCAAAACGCCGCCCTTCCGGGGGCGGCGTTTTCTCATGCTCATACTTTGGCTCGATAAATCCTTACAGCATGGTTGACGAATACGGCAAGGTTTTGGTATGATGATAAAAATGAACGGAGGGGGTGGAGGCCGTGATTCATTCTGCCATGGATCATGGAGCCTGGCGGCTTTTGGCCGATGGGGAAGCTGTCGTCCAACACTCAGCGGAGCAGCCGTTTGCCGAGATGATCCGGCTGGAGAAGCAGTACACGGCAAACCGCGGTACGGTAAAGACCACCGTGGTGGAAAAAGAGCGCGTGCCGCTGACAGAGGCGGTGCAGGAGGGCGAAAACGCGGTGATCTTCCGCGGCGGAGGACACGCTCTGCTGGTTCGATACGCATCCTGTGAGGGCGGCGTTGAATTGTCCTTTGAAGGAGAGAAGGGCTGGACCTACAGCTTTCGCCTTCCGGCATACGACGGGGAGGCGGTGTTCGGCGGCGGAGAGCAATACCGCAAGGTGAACCTCCGCGGCGAGCGGGTGGTCAACTTCGTCTCCGAGCACATTACGGCTGTCACTGTGATGCAGAAGGCGTTCCTTCCCAGCCTGTTCTATAAGGAGAAAGCGCACAGCCAGATCGGCAGCTATTCGCCCATGCCGGTGTTTGTCACCGACCGTGGCCGCCTGATCCTGTTCCATACGGATTTCGACGGCAGCTCCCAATTTGATGACGATTCGTACACCTTCCGCTTTGACGGCTGCCCGGATGCGCTGGTGCTGCTGCGGGGGGAGAATTACGAGACGATCTCCCGCCTGCTGGCCGGGCGCATCCCCAACCGCCAGTATATCCCCGACTGGTGTCACGACGGCATGATCCTGGGCGTCCAGGGCGGCACGCAGACGGTGCTGGACAAGACGTTTGCCATGCTGGACGCCGGGGCGAAGGTCTGCGGCGTGTGGTGCCAGGACTGGTGCGGGGAGAACCGCACCATGATGGGCAAGCAGGTGTGGTGGAACTGGGAGGCGGATGAGAAGCTATATCCGGACCTCAAGAACGCCATCGCCAGGCTGAACGAGCGGGGTGTGCGCTTCCTGGCCTACATCAACCCCTATCTGGTGAAGGACAGCCGACTCTATCAGTACTGCGCGGAGAAAGGCTATCTCATTACCCACACAGACGGCAGCATCTACCACATCAAGTCCACCACATTTGACGCCGGCATGCTGGATCTGACCCACCCGGAGGCGGTGCGGTTCATCAAGGACCAGCTCATCAAACGCAATATGCTGGATCTGGGCATCACCGGCTGGATGGCGGACTTCGGCGAGTATCTCCCGGTGGACTGCGTGCTCCACGACGGGGACCCCGCCGAGCTCCACAACCTGTGGCCGGTGATGTGGGCGAGGGTCAACCGGGAGGCCATCGAGGAGTACGGCGGGGAGGACCTCATGTTCTTCACCCGCTCCGGTTATCTGGGCATTCAGCAGTACGCCCCCATCATGTGGAACGGCGACCAGCATACGGACTATACCCGGGATTACGGTATGCCCTGCGTGATGCCCGCCAGCTTCTCTCTGGGCTTCTCCGGCGCACCCATGGTCCACAGCGACATCGGCGGATTCTTCTCCTTTGGCAAGCTCAAGCGCAACGATGAGCTGTTTATCCGCTGGATGGAGATGAACGCGTTTTCCCTGCTGATGCGCAGCCACGAGTCCCTGCGGCCCTGGTCCAACACCCAGTTCGACGCGGAGAAGGTCAGGCCCCACACGGTCGCGCTGACGAAGGTCCACGCTGCGCTGAAGCCGTACATCGCCCACTGCGCGGAGCTGGCAGGACATGGTGTCCCCGCCATGCGCCCGGACTTCTGGGAGGACGTCAGCTTCTCCGCGAGCCGCGATCCCTACGCCTATTTTCTGGGCGAGGATCTGTTCGTCTGCCCGGTGATCGATAAGCACAAACGGACGCGCACCGTGACGCTCCCTGCCGGGGAGTGGGTGCATTTCTGGACGGGGGAAACGTATCCGGGCAAGACGGAGCACGTGATCCCCGCGCCTCTGGGCCGCATCCCGGTGTTCTACCGGAAGGGCAGCCCCTATGAAGAGCTTTTCCGCCAGGCGGCGGTACAATAAAGGAAACAGAAAGGTGAACGACATGGAAAACAAGAACATTGCCCGCACCAGCGGCATCGGCTTCCGGGACAAGATCGGCTATGCCATGGGCGATCTGGCCTCCTGCCTCGTCTTCGGTCTCACCCAGAGCGTGCTGAACAAGTACTACACCGACGTGCTGGAGATCTCCGTGCTTCACGTGATGGTCATGACCATCATCGCCCGGATCTGGGACGCCATCAACGACCCCATCTGGGGCCGGATCATCGACCGCGCCGGCCGCAAGGCGGACGGGCGCTATCGCCGCTGGATCCGGATCTTTGCCCTGCCCGTGGCTCTGGCCGCCGTCCTCATGTTCCTGGACGTCCGGGGATTTGTTCCTGCCGGCCGTCTGGCGTGGATCTACGCCACCTACATTCTCTTTGGCATGCTCTATACCTGCATCAACATCCCCTATGGCTCCCTTGCCCAGGTCATCACCTCCGATGACAAGGAGCGCTCCTCTCTGTCCGTGTTCCGCTCCATCGGCTCCACCTTCGGCGCCATGCCCGCCATGGTGCTGGCCTCCATGTGCTACGTGACGATGAACGGGGTCAAGGTGATGGACTACAACCGGGTTTTCATCGGCGTCTGTGCCATTGCCGCCCTGTCCGTTGTGTTCTACCTCCTGTGCCACAGCTGGACCAAGGAGCGTGTCGTCTCCGAACCCGCGCCCCATGAGAAGGGCCAGACCATGAAGGTGGTCAAGACACTGCTGAAGAGCCGTCCCTTTATGGCCGTGTCTCTTGCCTCCATGCTGTTCCTGGCCGCCCAGATGTTCGGCCAGGGCTACAACACCTACCTGTTCCACCACTACTTCAATAAGCCTGGCCTCACCTTGCTGCCCACCGTGTTCCAGTATCTGCCTGTGGCGGTGATCATGTTCTTTGCCACCCGCATGGGCAACAAGCTGGGCCGCCGGGAGGTGTGCTCCTACGGCGTGCTGCTGGCGGCGGTGTTCTATCTTGTCCTCTTTGTGCTGTCACTGATCGGCATTACCAACGTCTGGCTCTATCTGCTGGCCAACCTCATGGCCGGTATCGGCACGGCGTTTTTGTTCCTGCTGGTCTGGGTGCTGGCCACCGACGCCATCGACTATAACCGGGTCCGCTTCGGCCTGACCGATGAGGCAACCTCCTACGCGTTCTACACGTTCACGCGCAAGCTGGGCCAGACCGTGGCCACGGTGCTCATCAACGTGCCCCTGCTGCGGATCGGCTACAACGGCAGCGAGCTGAAGACCGAAGGCCTCAGCGATGCGGCGCTGAAGACCATGTACAACTACTCCGTCATGATCCCCGCAGTGCTGTTCCTGCTGGTCTTTGTGCTGCTGCGCTTCCTCTACCCCCTGAGCAGGAAGAAGGTGGAGGAGCTGCAGGTGGAAAAAGCGAAGCTCCTGAAGTAAATCCCATAAAAAACAAGGTGGAATTGCAGAGCAATTCCACCTTGTTTTTTAAAAATGGATATCAGTACTTGCGCACCTGAAAGCCGAACATCTCCGCCAGCATCTCCAGCGCGGCGGCGTGATGGCCCTTGACGACCACGAAATGGGGCTCAAAGCCGGCCTTTACGCTGCGCTCCACCACATCCCGGCAGGGATTCTCCGTCCGCACCACGATGCTGGTGCCGGTGAACTGCTTGGGCTTGTCCAGCGCCTCGCCCTCCAGGATGAAGAAGCGGAAGCTGCCGTCCGGCTCCCGTCCGATGCGGAACACGGTGGCCTCCGGGAAAGCCTCGCAGCCGAAGTCCATGGCCGGGCCGATCTTCCGGTTGGGGTGCACGCCTACCACGGCGCCGGTATCGCGCCGGGCCAGGGAGCAGGCGGCGGCGCCGCAGTGCCAGAAGGTGACGGTGTTTTCCCCTTCGTCCAGGGAGACGGGGTCGCCGAAGAAAACCGGCTCGTGGGACAGCTGCATGCCGATCCACATGCTCAGCGCGCCATAGATGTCCGCCTCGCAGGCGGCGGCCACGCCCTCGTCGTTGAGGAGGGACAGCACCGTGCACACCGGCGTGCCGAAGGCGGTGAAGAAGTCCGGCCAGCACCGGGAGGCCAGGGCGCCGATGCCGCGCTCGCTGACATAGTCAGCGTAGGCCTTGTAGAGCCGTGCATGATCCAGCCGGTTGCGCTCCGGCGTCTTCTCCAGACCGCAGGTGGCGCAGCGGGTCTTCTCCAGATAGGCCGCGCACGCCTCATCGCTGTACCCCTTTGCCCGGTCGATGAGTTCTCTGGCCTCGATGGCCTCCAGCTCCACGCCGAAGGTGTGCATCAGCTCACTGTCCAGCGCCCGACCGAAGCCGAAGCCCTGGGGCGTGTGGCCCACGGCGGCCATCCGCAGACCTGCCATATCGTGCTTGATCCGGGCTGCCTCCACGCAGGCGGAGATGGCGGACGCCACCCGCTCCTCTTCCGGCGCGCCGAACACGTAGGTAAAGGGGCGATCGCCGAAGGAGCGCAGTGCGTTGGCGGCGGAATAGGCGCCGGTGAGGGAGTTGAGCCGCAGGCGGCCGCCGTCGATGACGGGCTCCCGCAGCGTCCAGAGCAGGACGGGGCAGCGGAACCGCCGCAGCACCTCGGACATATAGGCCGCGTTGGCGAAGGTGAGATTCTGGAACACGATCAGATCAGGCTGCAGCGGTTCCAGGAACGTGCGCAGCTGGTCAACGCCCAGCAGCATTTCATCGGGGCAGACGAAGCCTCCGTCGATTCGCCGGAGGAGCGCGGCGCTGCGGGTAAACTGATCCCCGGCGCTCTCCATGTGGAAGGTGGGCACGCCGACGGGAACGTATACGGGCACAAAGCTTTTCATGGAAAACCTCCTGTGGGGGTGATTTGTTCTGCCCCATCATAAGCTCGGGGAAAAAACTTGTCAAGTAAGATCTTCCGGTCAGCCGATTTGCTATTGACAAAGCGGGGGAGCAGAGATTAAGATTTCGTTGGTTTTATTAGTAATTTATAGGAGGAACTTGCTTTGGAAACCAATCTGAAAGAGATCTGCAGGGATATCCGCTGCGATATCATGACCTGCATCGGCCACCTGGGCGTGGGCCACGTGGGCGGCTGCCTGTCCGTTGTGGAGCTGCTGGCGGTGCTGTACTTCGACGCCATGCGCATCGACCCCGCTAACCCCACCATGCAGGGCCGTGACCGCCTGATCTGCTCCAAGGGCCACGCCGGCCCCGCCGTGTACGCCACCCTGGCCAACCGCGGCTATTTCGACAAGAAGGAGCTGCTGACCCTCAATCAGGGCGGCACCCATCTGCCCAGCCACTGCGACATGAATCTGACCCGCGGCATCGATATGACCACCGGCAGCCTGGGCCAGGGCTTCTCCTGCGCTGTGGGCGTGGCGCTGGGCTCCAAGCTGGAGAAGGACGGCGCAACCATTTATGCCATCATCGGCGACGGCGAGTCCCAGGAGGGCCAGATCTGGGAGGCGGCCATGTTTGCCTCCGCCAAGGGACTGGACAACCTGATCGCCTTTACGGATTACAACAAGCTGCAGATCGATGATACCGTGGCCAACGTCAACGATATCGCCCCCCTTGCTGACAAGTGGAGCGCCTTCGGCTGGCACGTCATCGAGGTGGAGGACGGCAACGACGTGGAGCAGGTCTCCGCCGCCGTGGCCCACGCCAGGGGCAATATGGGCAGCGGCCGGCCCACCATGGTGATCCTGAACACCGTGAAGGGCTGCGGCGTCTCCTTCATCGAGAAGCTGGGCGTCGCCAACCACAACACGCAGGTTTCGGAGGCGGACGCCCAGCGTGCCATTGCCGAGATCAGAGGGGAGGAGTGAGCCACATGGAAATGAGAGCTGTTTACGCCAACTGCCTGGCCGAACTGATGGAGAAGGACCGCCACGTCTGCGTGCTGGACGCCGACCTGGCCAAGGCCAGCGGCACCCGGGGCCTGTATGAGAAGTTCCCGGAGCAGATGTTTGACTGCGGCATCGCCGAGCAGAACATGGCCTCCATTGCGGCCGGCCTTGCCAGCTACGGTTTTAAACCCTGGATCGAGAGCTTTACCCCCTTCGCCACCCGCCGCATCTGTGACCAGATCGCCATCTCCATTGCCTACGCCAAGCAGAACGTGAAGATCGTGGGCACCGACCCCGGCATATCCGCCGAGCTCAACGGCGGCACCCACATGAGCATGGAGGACATCGGCGTTCTGCGCTCCATCCCCGGCATCGTGATCTTCGAGCCGGTGGACGCCGTGCAGCTGCGCGCCGCCATGCCCGTTCTCAACGATTATCCCGGCTGCGTCTATATCCGCCTGTTCCGTAAGGAACTGCCCGACGTGTTCGGTGCTGACTACAAATTCGACCTCTTCAAGGCCGACACCCTGCGCCAGGGCAGCGATCTCAGTATCTTTGTCTCCGGCCTGCCCACGGTGGACGTGCTGGCCGCTGCGGAGCAGCTGGCAGGGGAGGGTATCTCCTGCGACGTCATCAACGTTCACACCATCAAGCCCATCGACAAGGAATCCGTGCTGGCTTCCGCCCGAAGGACCGGTGCCGTGCTGACGGTGGAAAACCACAACGTCATCGGCGGCCTCCACTCCGCCGTGCTGGAGGCCCTGGCCCAGGAGAAGATCCCCGTGTGCGCCGTAGGCGTGCCTGACCGCTTCGGCGAGGTGGGCAAGCTGCCCTATCTTCGTCAAACCATGGGCCTGACCGTGGAGGATATCATTGCTGCCGCCAAGCGCGCGGTGGCGCTGAAGTAAAGGAGAGAGACCATGAAAATAGCCATTGGAAGCGATAAGTCCGGCTTTGCCGTCAAGGAGGCCGTCAAGGCATATCTGACGGAGACCGGCGCGGAATTTGACGATCTGGGCACGCTGGATCTGGACAATGTGGTGCCCTATTACGCGGTGGCCGGCAAGGTGGCGCCGCTGGTGCAATGCGGCACCTACGACCGGGCCATCCTCATCTGCGGCACCGGCGCCGGCATGTGCGTGGTGTCCAACAAGTTCAAGGGTGTGTACGCCGTGGCCTGCGAGGGCGTCTACTCCGCCAAGATGGCCCGCGCCATCAACAACGCCAATGTGCTGTGCATGGGCGGCTGGATCGTGGGCCCGGAGATGGCTCTGGAGATGGTCAAGACCTTCCTGGCCACCGACTGGTGCCAGGATCTGGAGGACTGGCGCAAGGAGAACATGAAGAAGTTCGCCGTGCAGGTCAGCGCCATTGAGGACAGCGTCTATGGCAAGTGATTTCATCTACCGCCAGCCGGTGGAGATCCACTTCGGCCGGGGCAAGCTGGCCCAGCTGCCGGAGATTCTGGCCGGGCGCGGTCTGCGCCGCGGTCTCATCGTCTGCGGCCGCCACTTCGCCCCTGCGGCGCAGAGGCTGGTGGAGCAGGGCTGCGGCGTGGTGGCCGTGTTCTCCGATCTTCAGCTGGATCCTCAGCTCTCCGGTGTGGAGGAATCCGTCCGCCTGGCCAGGGAATTTGAGGCCGACTGCGTCATCGGCATCGGCGGCGGCAGCGCCATGGACACCGCCAAGTTTGCCGCCGCCGTCGCCCCGACTGACGCCGACGCGCTGGCGTATTTCAACGGCGAACGGCCGCTGCCGGAGCGGGGCCTGCCCATTATCGCTGTGCCCACCACCTCCGGCACGGGCAGCGAGGTGACCCAGGTGTCCGTCATCAGCCACGGCACCGTCAAGCGCACCACCAACCACCCGGTGTTTATGCCTGCGGTGGCGCTGGTGGACCCGGACTTGAGCGACACGGTGCCGTCCCGGGTGGTCATGTGCACCGGCCTGGACGCTCTGGCCCACGCCCTGGAGGGATATTGGAGCAAAAATCATCAGCCCATCCCCGATCTGATGGCGGTGGAGGCAGTGCGTCTGGTTCTGGAGAATCTGGAGAATGCCTGGCGTGATCCGGACGACCGGACCGCCCATGAGCGCATGGCCTGTGCCGCATTGCTGGGCGGGCTCTCCTTTGCCATGCCCAAGACCGCCGGCTGCCATGCCTGCAGCTATCCTATCTGCGAGCATTTTCATGTCTCCCATGGGGAGGCATGCGCCTTTACGCTGGACAGCTTTGTCCGCGTCAACGCCGATGAGCGTCTGGAGGAGCTGTGCCGCCGTGTGGGCATCGGCGATACCGTCTGTCTGGCCGCCTGGATCAACCGGATGAAGGAACTGGCGGGCCTGCCCGTGAAGCTCTCCCAGCTGGGCGAGGCCGACACGGCACAGCTGGCACGGGAATGCGCCGTTCACCCGCTGATGAACAACAACCCGGTGCCCATGGACGAGGCGGCGCTGCGGGAACTCTTTGAGGCGCTGCGGTGAAGGACGGAAAATGGATGATACCGGCCATGGTGCTGTCCTGGTCGGTATTCTACGCGGTGTCCAAGGTCATGGTGGACGCCACCGGTTCCGCCATCGCGGCCGGCGCGCTGATCCGCGCCGCCGCCCTGGTGTTTCTGACCGTCCAGCTTCTGGCGGACGGACAGTTCAAGGAGCTGTTCCGCCCCGGGAAGGCGGTCTGGATCCTGCTGCTGATCGGCCTGTTTGGCTTTCTGCTGGACCTGTTTGCCAACCTGGGCTATGCCCACGGATCCCTCAGCACCGGAACGGCGCTGCTGAAAACAGACGTGCTGATGGCCAACCTCATCACCGTGGCGGTGTTCCGCAAAAAACTCTACGCCACGGACTGGCTGGGCACGCTGATCATGCTGGCAGGCGTGCTTCTGGTGCTGGGCGTGGATTTTAAGGCGATGACCTGGAACCCCACCGACCTGCTGTTTCTGCTCAGCGCTGCCTGCGTGACGGTCAACGCCTTTGTCATCAAGTCTGCCCAGAATAAGTACAGCCAGAGCTCGGACGTGATCTCCTATTACAACAACCTGGTGGTACTGGTGCTGTTTGCCGTATTCAGCATCGTCCGCGGCGATTTGAGCGCCGCGCTGCGGCAGGGCACGGACCTGCGCTTCTGGGCCCTGATTGCACTGGGCGGTCTCGCCCAGACGGGCATTTATTTCTTCTATTACCGCAACCTGAAGCGGTATGAGGTGTGGGTGGTCAAGCTCTACCTGCTGCTGATGCCGGTGGTCAGCTGCTTTATCGGCGTGTTCTTCCTGAATGAGACGATCACCCTTGTAAAAGCGTTGGGTATCGCGGTGGTTATGGCCGGCGCGGTGCTGATTTTGCTGCGGGGCAAGCTCCACCGGGAAGAAGCCGCAGCCACATAAGATCAGGAGGTTTTCCCATGGATCTCAATGAATTGCGCTTGAAAAACCCGGATCTTCCGCTGTACAGCGTCACAGATCCCGCCTTTGCCCCCTACGGTCGGGTACTGCCCTGTGACGACGCTGTGAGCCTGTCCGCCGCACTGGACGAGACCCCCATCCCGGATCAGGGCAACTGCTATGTGGCCTCGGATGCCGCGCTGGAGAGTCTGCCGGTAATGGACACCCTCCGCCGCCTCGTCTACGGGGAGACGGAGATTCAGGCGGGGTACTGCAACGGCAACGGCTTCACCCTCAACGCTGAGGAATACCACAAGTGCAGCGAGGTGAACTACACCACCTCCGGCCTGGTGCTGCTGCTGGCTCTGCCGGAGGATCTGCGCGGAGATGTTCTTCGCAGCGGGGACGTTAAGGGCTTTTATCTGCCGCCCCGCACACTGGTGGAGATCCACCCGCGGGTGCTGCACTTCGCCCCCTGCCGCGTCAGCGAAGCGGGTTTCCGCTGTCTGGTGGTGCTCCAGCGGGGCACCAACGAGCCGCTGGCGGGCGGTGTGGATACCGCCGCCCCCGGTGAGGAGAAGCTGCTGTGGATGAAAAACAAGTGGCTCATCTGCCACCCCGATTCGCCCCAGGCGGCCAAGGGCGCGTACGTGGGCATCGAGGGGAAGAACCTGACGTTACAAATCTGATCCCCGTATATATTTAAAAACGAACCCCGCCGGTGAGGATACCCTCACCGGCGGGGTGTATTATTGTGCGTATCAGTCGGCTTCCTCGTCCAGCGCCTCGATGAGAAAGCTCACCGGGCGGAAGCCGTCGTTGCAGGAAATCATGGCGGAGCGGGGATTTTTCATCCAGCCGTCGTAGAAGTTGCCGCCCCCGTGGCTCAGAGCCAGCACAAAGGGGGACATGGTGTCCCACGCGCTTTGGCACAATCCCTCCGGTTTTTGCCAGCCGTTGGCGATGAACACGTGGCCCTCGTCCATGTCGCAGGCGTGGGCGATGGGGTTTTCATACCGGGCGGACAGGTCCGGGTAGCTGGTTTTGCGGATCACGGTGATGCGGCATTTCTTCACAGGTGATCACTCCATGGATACGATGTAATAGTACACGGGCTGGCCGCCGCTGAGCAGGGACAACTCACAGTCGGGGCAGGCGGTGCGGAAGTGGATGCTGGCGGCCTCGGCCTCCTCATCGCTGACGCCCTCGCCGTAAAAGAGGGTGATGAACTCGGCGCCCTTGTCGGCTGCCAGAGCGGCCAGCTGCTCCAGCAGCGCGTCGATGGAGCGGTCGGTGCCCAGCAGCTTGCCGTCCACCAGGGCCAGGTAGTCGCCCTCGTTAATGGCAAAGCCGTCGAAATCGGAGTTGCGGGCGGCGTAGGTGATCTGGGCGGTGGTGACGGTCTGGGCCGCCTCGGTCATGGCCGCAGCGATGGCCTGGGGATCCTCCTGTTCCAGATCCACGTTCATCATGGCGGTGATGCCCTGGGGCACGGTGGCGGTGGGGATCACGATGATCTCCTTGTCCGTCAGCCCCACACACTGCTGAGCGGCCATGATGATGTTCTTGTTGTTGGGCAGAATGAACACGATCTCGCTGGGGGTCTGCTCCACCTCCCGGAGGATAGACTCCGTGGAGGGGTTCATGGTCTGCCCTCCGGAGACGATGCGGTCCACGCCCAGGTCCCGGAAGGCCTCGGCCAGACCCTCGCCCGCGCACACGGCCAGGAAGCCGTACCGCTTTTCCGGGGCGGCCACAGCGGGCGCCTCCTCTTCGTCAGGAACCATGTCCTCATCGTCCAGCTGGTCGGCGCTGATGGTCTTCTTTCCGGCGGCCATATCCTCGGCCTGGATGCGCATGTTCTCGATCTTGGCGACCTCCAGCGTGCCGTACTTCTGGGCCTCGGTGAGAGCGGCGCCGGGAATATCGGTATGTACGTGGACCTTGAAGGCCTCGTCATCCTCGCCGATGACCAGAGAGTCGCCGATGCTGTTGAGATAGGTGCGGAACGGCTCAATGGAGCGGCCCAACGTCTTGCGGACGATAAATACCGTGTCGAAGGTGAAGGTGATGTCCTCGTCGCCGATGGCGGCGAAGTCGGCTTTCTCCTTTTCACCGGTCTGGTCGACCTCCGGGATCTCCTCGCCCTGGAGGCTGCGGAGCATGCCCTCCAGAATGATGAGGTAGCCCTTGCCGCCGGCATCCACCACGCCGGCCTTTTTTAGCACCGGGTTCATGTCGATGGTCTCGGCCAGAGTGACGTAGCCGGTCTTGATGGCCTCATTGAGCACGTACTCCACGTTGTTCTGCTCCTGAGCAGCCTCTACGGCGCGCTTGGCAGCCAGACGGGACACCGTCAGCACGGTGCCCTCGGCGGGCTTCATGACGGCGCTGTACGCGGTGGTGACGCCCTCGGTCATGGCGGCAGCCAGCTGGATACCGTCGGCCTCGTTGAGACCCTTGAAGGATTTGGACATACCCCGGAACAGCAGGGACAAAATGACGCCGGAGTTGCCCCGCGCGCCACGCAGAAGGGCGGAGGCGGTGGTCTTGGCCGCCTGATCCAGCGTGGCGGGCTGACCGCGGCGCAGCTCGGTAGCGGCGGTCTGGATGGTGAGACTCATGTTGGTGCCGGTATCGCCATCGGGTACCGGGAACACGTTCAGGTCATTGATGGCCTGCTTCTGCTGCGTGATACAGGCGGCGCCGAACAGCACCATCTGCTTGAAGGCGCCGCCATTGATTCTTTCTGTCATTGTCGTACTTCTCCTTTGGGCCGGGGACTCACGCGGGCATGGTGATGGAATCCACGCAAACGTTCACGTCGCGGACCTCCACGCCGGTGTTTTTGTTGACCATATATTTGACCTCGCTCATGATCGAGCGGCACACGGTGGCGATGTTGACGCCGTTCTCCACAATGATGTGGAGCTCGATGGAAACGGTGCCCTCGTCATTGTAGGTGACCTTCACACCCTTGCTCATGGCCTCCGGCCGCAGCAGGTGGACCAGGCCGTCCTTCATGCTGCGATAAGCCATTCCCTTGACGCCGAAGCAGTTGGTAGCCGCCGCACCTGTGATGGTGGTAAACACGGCATTGCTGATGGTGATCTCGCCGCAGTCGGTCTGTACCTTTATCATAACGACCTTCCTTTCTCTGGAAAAACTCGCTGGAAACGTAGCACTTTATTATACACGCATTTTCCCCAAATAACAAGGGGTAAATGTGGGCCTGCTCAATATCCCCGTTTTCTGTCCACGGCGCGCAGCAGCGGCAGACCCCTGGCAAACCGCTCCAAATCCTCGCAGAAGAAGTCCACGTCCACATCGCAGGTGTGGTCCAGGGACATATTGCCGGAGATGTGGGGGGTGAGGAGCAGGTTGGGCGTGGTCCACAGGGGGTGGTCGGCGGGCAGGGGCTCCGGCACCATCACGTCCAGCGCGGCTCCGGCCAGATGGCCGCTGCGCAGGGCGTCCATCAGGGCCGCCTGATCCAGCGCGGTGCCGCGCCCCACGTTGATGAGGATGGCGCCCCCGGGCAGCAGGCCGATACGCTCACGGGACAGCACGCCCGCCGTTTCGGCGGTGTGGGGCAGGGCGGACACCAGAATGTCAGTCTCAGGCAGCACCTCGTCCAGCTCCCGGAAGGTAATAATCCGGTCGAAGGCGGGGTCGGCAGGCCGGAGGGTCCGGCGCACACCGGTGACGGACACGGCGCCCAGGGCCTTCATCCGCCGCGCCACGGCGGTGCCGATGTCACCGGTGCCCAGCATGGTGACACGGCTGCCAAAGATGGAACGGGTGGGCAGCGGTCCATGCCAGCGGTGTTCTCTGGCAGCCTCCTGAAAGGCGGGCATCTGTCGCAGCAGCATCAGCGCCATCATGAGCACGTGCTCGGAGATGGTGACGCCGTAGGAACCGGTGGAGTTGGACAATATCACGTCCGGGTTGGGGTAGAGGGCGTCGTCCACGTGCCGGTCCACGCCGGCGCTGCTGACACAGACCCACTTCAGATTGGGAAACAGGTGCAGGATCTCCGGCCCCGGGTTGCCGTACAGCACCTCATAGCGGCCCCGTTCACTCTCCGGCAGATCATCCACGGTGGTGCAGTAGGTGACGGAAAAACCCAGCTCCCCGGCAATCCTTGTGATCTGATCCCGGTGATCCTGGCGCAGAAAGTGGTCGAATACGGCGATATATCTCATGACTTTTCCCTCCCGATGACGTATAGAATATGTTCGGCGGCGCGGATGCCGTCGGCAGCCGCGGAGAGGATGCCCCCCGCGTACCCGGCCCCCTCGCCGCAGGGGTACAGACCCGCAATGCCACTCTGCCCCGACTCATCCCGGGGGATGCGCACGGGGGAGGAGGAGCGGCTCTCCACCGCTGTCAGCAGAGCGTCCGGCTGATCGTAGCCCCGCAGCCGCTGCCCCAGCAGCGGCAGTGCCCGGGCGATGGACTCCGCCACAAAGGGGGGCAGACAATCCCGCAGGTCGGTGTAGGTGACGCCGGGGCGATAGCTGGGCAGCACCTTGCCGGGCCCCGTGCTGGGCCGTCCGGCCAGAAAGTCCTCCACCCGCTGGCACGGCGCCAGATATCCGCCTCCGCCCAGCTCATAGGCGCGCCGCTCCAGCCGGCGTTGGAAGGCGATGCCCGCCAGCGGGTGGTCGCTGCCGAAATCCTCGGACGTTACGTTGATAAGCAGAGCGCCGTTGATGTTTTCTCCGTCCCGGGCATATTCGCTCATGCCGTTGGTAACCACCTGAGCGGTCTCAGAAGCGGCGGCCACCACCTGACCGCCGGGACAGACGCAGAAGGAGAAGGCGCTGCGCCCGTTGGGGAGGTGGCATGCCAGCTTATAGCTGGCGGCGCCGAGGGCCGGGTGTCCGGCATACGTCTTGTACTGCGCCGCGTCCATGTCCGCCTGGCGGTGCTCGATGCGAACGCCCACGGCAAAGGGCTTGGGCTCCATGGGCACGCCGGCGTCATAGAGCATCTCAAAGGTGTCCCGCGAGCTGTGGCCCAGGGCCAGGATCACCTGCCGGGCCGGCAGGGTATATTGCCCTGCCTCCGTCGTCACATCGATAGCGGTCACGGCACCGTTTTCCGTGTGAAGACCCGTCAGGCGGCTGCCAAACCGGATGTCGCACCCCATTTCCAGCAGTCTGGCGCGGAGATTCTGTAATGTGATGTGCAGCTTATCCGTGCCGACGTGGGGCTTGGCGTCGGTGAGGATGGACTCCGGCGCACCGCAGGAGACCATCTGCTCCAGGATCCAGCGGTGTCGGACGTCCCGGGTGCCGGTGTTCAGCTTCCCGTCGGAAAAGGCACCGGCGCCGCCCTCGCCGAACTGCACGTTGGACTCCGTGTTCAAAAGGCCGCTCTCCCAAAAGGCGTTCACGTCCCGGATCCGCTGCTCTGTGGGCTGTCCGCGCTCCAACAGAATGGGCCTGGCGCCGCAGCGGCTGAGAACCAATGCGGCAAAGAGACCGGCAGGTCCGGCGCCCACCACAACGGGGCGGATCTCCGGCGCATCCACGGGCTCCGGCAGAGCGTATCCGGGTTCGTCCAAAACGCTGACCCGCCTGTCGGCGCATCGGCGCAGGACACGTTGTTCCTCCGCTACCTCCACCGCCACGGTGTACACCAGAACAGGCGATTCCCGGGCGTCTACCGCCCGGCGCAGCACCCGCAGGGAGCGGATCTCCCGGCGGGGCAGACGCAGCAGTTTGGCTGAGCGCTCCCACAGCGCCTCCTCGCTCTGATCGGGATTCAGTTTGATCTGATCCAGCCGCAGCATGGAGAGCACCTCGTTTCCAAAATGTTAATAAATACCGGAAGGTTTTAAAGATTAATTTAAGATTTCTGCTTATGATAGAAAACAGAAAGAAAGAGGATCGCTGTTATTGATATGATAGCATAAGCGACAACGTCTCACAAGCAAAACCGCATGGAAAAAGGAGGGCTTTTTATGACAAACGATTATAACGAATTCGATAGCCGGGAAAACAGCTATCATTTTACCAACCGGGACGACCTGCCCCGGGATGATTACCGTCCCGCCCGGGAGGAGCCGGTGTATCAGAGTGAGCCGAATCACAGAAGGGAGTACCACACCCCCGCTCCGGCGGTGGAAGAGCCGGTGAAAAAAAGCTTTTTCCGCCGCACCGGCGTGAAGATAGGCGCTTTGCTGCTGGCGATTGCGGTTGTTGCCGGCGCCTGCGGCTACGGCGGCGCGGCGCTGGGGCGCAGTTCCTCATCCGCCGCCACCCGCACGTCCGTGCAGCTGAGCCAGCGCGGCGCGGTGGATGTGGCGGTCAAACGGGTGGACGGTCACTCGCTGATGACCCCTGCGGAGGTCTATGCCGCCACAGTGAACTCCGCCGTGTCCATCAACAGCACCACCCGCAGCACCAACGTGTTCGGGCAGAGCGTGGAGGGCGCCAGTGCCGGCAGCGGTTTTATCATCACCTCCGACGGCTATATTGTCACCAACCACCACGTGGTAAAGGGGGCTACCACCGTGCAGGTGACCCTTTACAACGGCGAGACCTATGAGGCCGAGGTGGTGGGCGGCGACAGCGACTACGATGTGGCCGTGCTGAAAATCGACGCCTCCGGGCTGCAGGCCGTGACCCTGGGCAGCAGCGCCGACCTGAACGTGGGCGATACGGTGCTGGCCATCGGCAACCCCCTGGGCGAGCTGACCTTCTCCATGAGCCAGGGCATCGTGTCCTGCTGTGACCGCGCCATCAACGTGGACGGCACTCCCTTCAACATGATCCAGGTGGACGCCTCCATCAACCCCGGCAACTCCGGCGGCCCCCTGGTGAACCTCTACGGCGAGGTGGTGGGCATCGTCTCCGCCAAGTATTCCTCTTACTCTTCCACCACGGTGGAGGGCCTGGGCTTTGTCATCCCCATGGATGACGTACAGACCATCATCACCGACATCATGGAGAACGGTCAGGTGACCAACAAGGCCTACTTGGCCATTACCGCCGGCACCATGACCGAGTCCATGGCGGCCCAGTACCGCATCAACGTCACCAAGGGCGTGTTCGTCTTCTCTGCCGTACCCGGCGGCGCCGGCGAAAAGGCCGGGCTCAAGATGGGCGACGTGATCACAAAGCTCAATGACACGGAGATCAACTCCATGGAGGATCTGGCCGCCGCCAGGAAGGGCTTCAAGGCCGGCGACACTGTGACGCTCACCGTCTATCGCGACGGGCAGTATATCACCACCGAGCTGACCTTCGATGCCCAGCCGGAGACCACCGGCCAGGAGGAAAAGCAGCAACAGCAGCAGACGGCCCCCTGGGGCGAGCAGCAGGTGCCGGACGGCTGGGAGGACTTCTACAAGTACTTCTTCGGCGGCAACTGGAATCCCTGGGGCGGCTGGGGCAACTGATCCATGAAAACGAAGAACCGGTGCGGCTTCATGCCGCACCGGTTCTTTTTTACTTGTCCTCGCGTTTCAGGGATGCGATGGCGCTGTTCAGACGGGCCAGCAGCCCCCTCTGCAGCCGCTTCAGCGCATCCGCCGCCGCTTGGTTTCCGCCGTCCGCGGCCTTCCTGTACAGGGCGGCGGCGCGTTTTTTGTCCCGCGGTACCCCCAGCCCGGCTTCATAGAGCATGGCCAGCCGGTAGCTGGCCAGCGGAAGGCCCATATCGCTGGCCTTTTGATACCACGCAGCCGCTTTGACCGGATCCCTGGCGCAGCTGATCCCCTTTTCGTAAAAGAAGCCCAGGTTGTTGCAGGCGGCTCTCTCGCCCTGCAGGGCGGATTTCTGGTAGTATGTAAAGGCAGCGGAAAGGTCCTGCTTCACGCCAAGGCCCCGTTCGCAGCAAAAACCGTACTGACACTGTGCGCCGGGGTGCCCCCGATCGGCAGCCATTCGGTAGAGACGGGCGGCCTGTGCGTAGTCCTTTTCCACGCCCCGACCCGTGAAATACAGATTGGCCAGAAAGAATTGAGCCATCACGTCGCCCTGCCGCACTGCCGACTGGTAGAGACTGACCGCCTGGCCGATGTCCTTTTCCACCCCAATGCCGTTTTCATAGCAGACGCCCAGAGCCCGCTGCCCGCCGGAGAACCCGAGTTCGGCGGCGCGCCGGTACAGGGAGACGGCCCTTTTGAAATCCTGATCCACCGCGCGCCCTGCCTCGTAGTGCAGGCCCAGGAAGAACATGGCCCGGGGAAAACCCAGCTCCACCGCACGGCGGAAGCATTCCACGGCTCTGGCGTCGTTCTGTTCGAGGCCGATGCCGCTGCGGTACAGCACGCCCAGATTGCACAGGCCCTCGGCGCTGCCGGCCTCGGCGGCTCTCCGGTACCATTCCACGGCGCGGTCCAGATCCTGTTCCACGCCCCGCCCCGCCTCGTAGCACACACCCAGGTGGGCCATGGCGCGCAGGTGTCCCGCCTCGGCGGCGCGGCGGAAGCATTCCGCCCCGCGCTTGTTGTCCGTCGCCGTGCCACGGCCGCAGATGCAGCACAGACCCAACTGGAACAGCGCGTCGGGCTGGCCGGACCGGGCTGCCAGCTCGTAGCAGCGGAAGGCGTCCGGCGCGCTCTCAGCGGTGCCGATCCCGTTGTCGTAGCACTTGCCCAGAAAGAACTGGGCGCGGGGCAGGTCCATCTCGGCGGCCTTCTGGAACAGGGAAAACGCTTTTGCCGCGTCAGAGGCGCAGCCCTTGCCCTGAAAGTACAGCGCACCCAGGGAACAGATGCCGTCGGGATAATTCTGCCGTGCGGCCTCCTCATACAGCAAAAAGGCTTTCCGCAAATCCTGCGGCACACCGCTGCCGAACTCATAGCAAACGCCCAGCATAGCCTGCGCGCGGGGCAGCCGCTGCTCCGCGGCCCGGGCAAACAGCAGCGCGGCCCGTCCGTAGTCGCGCTGCACGCCGACGCCGTGGTAATAGAGCACGCCCAGGTTGCACTGCCCCATGGGGTATCCCCTCCGCGCCGCCTCTTTGTAGAGAGCCACCGCTCTGTCAAGATCCCGTTCCGTGCCCTGGCCGTTCTCATAGCAGACGCCCAGATCACACAGGGCGGGGGGATAGCCTGCCTCGGCGGATCGGGAAAAAAATCCAAAAGCCATCTGGGGGTCCGGCTCCGTTCCAATACCGTTGTCATAGCACACGGCCCGCCAATAGCAGCCCACCGGGTCGTCGTCCGGCGCCTGCGTAAACCAATAGAAGGCCTGGGAGGGATCCCGCTCGGTGCCGTTCTGCCCGAAGAGGCAGTTCAGACCCATCTGCACCTGGGCGCTGGCGACGCCGTCCTCGGCGGCCCTGCGGCACTCCTCCAGCCGCTCCTGTACCAGCCGGCGCTTCTCGTCGGCCAGCTTCAGCATCTCCGGGGCAAAAAACACCACCGGACCCGTCTCACCATCCGGATGATGCGCGTTGAAAAGATCACCCTTGTTCTCGCCCATCTCATTTATCCCCCCCCCGAAAAAACCAAAGCCATCGTATGTCTGTTGAAAACAGTATACCACGCTTTTCACCGCAAGACAATCTCGGCCGCGGAAACTTACCCGGCGGAAAGGGGGAAACAGAGATTGATGATACGGCAGAACCGGATAAGTTAACGATTGATTTCTCTTTTGCATTATGGTTAAATATGGATGGCAGCACCCTGAAAAAAGAAGATAAAGGAGATTTCCAGAATGCGTAAACTGCTACCCTGCAAGAGAGCTCTCAGCATTGCGCTGATTGTTGCGCTGCTCTGCTCTTTGATGGCCCCCACCGCCTTTGCGGAAGCTATTTCTTCCAACCGCAATGCGCAGGCTCAGTCCCAGGAAACCGTTTCTCCCGAGACGGCGCAGCCGGGCGAACTTGAACCCTCCGATCATTCTCTGACGGACATGGTTCGTGTGTCTATCGAGCTGGAAGATCCCGGCACTTTGGATGCCGGCTTTGCCATGGATAAGATCGCAAAGAACAGTGCAGCCAGGTCTTACCGCGAGAATCTCCTTGCCAATCAGAATGAAGTCGCTTCCAGAATCCGATCCGCTGTCAGCGGCGATCTGGTCGTCAAGTGGAACATTACCCTGGCTGCCAACATCATTTCCGCCGAGGTGCGCTACGGCGATCTGGACGCCATTGGCAGCGTCCCCGGCGTAAAACACGTGTTTCTCGAGGATCATTACGACGCTCCTGTTGTGGAGAAAAACGAAACTGCCGATCCCAACACGTCCAATTCCTCTGCCTACATGGTTGGCGCTGCGGAAAGCTGGGCCGAGGGCTATACCGGTGCCGGATCCCGAATTGCCATCATTGATACCGGCCTGGATACCACCCACCAGTCTGTGAATGAGGACGCCTTCAACTACGCGATCGCTCAGACCGGAAAGTCCGTTTCTCTCTTTACCCAGAGCGACCTGAGCGCGGTGCTGACCCAGCTCAACGCCTATCAGGAGCTGACCTCCAACAAGCCCACGGCGGCCCAGCTCTATCACACCGCCAAGATCCCCTACGGCTTCAATTATATCGACAGTGCCTATTACACCCAGATCGACCATCTGAACGACACCCAGGGTGAGCATGGCTCCCACGTGGCGGGCATCGCCGCCGCCAACCGCTACATCAAGAGCGGCAGCTCCTATGCGGACGCTGCCTCCACGGTCCACGCCGTGGGCATGGCTCCCGACGCCCAGCTCTTCATCATGAAGGTATTCGGTGCTGCCGGCGGCGCCTATGATTCCGACTACATGGTCGCCATCGAGGACGCCATTCTTCTGGGCTGCGATGTGGTGAACCTTTCCCTGGGTTCTCCCTCTCCCGGCTTTGTCTATTCCGGGGAATATCAGGCCATCATGAACAAACTGGCCGATGCGTCTGCCAATACCAAGCTGGTGGTCTCCATTTCTGCGGGCAATGCCGGCGCGTTCACCGACCAGCTGACCACCGACCTTTACATTGAGGACGTGAGCATGCACACCGGCGGATCTCCCGGCTCCTTTATCAACAGCCTCTGCGTGGCCTCCGCCGACAACGTAGGTGTCACCGGCATGCCCATGGTGTTCAACGGCAGCCAGCGCGTCTTCTACACCGAGACCGATTCCACCGGCGCCAAGCTGACCACCGTCGCCGGCTCCTACAGCTATGTTTATATTGACAGCGTGGGCAATGCCGAGGATTACAGCGCCGTCAATGCCTCCGTCTCCCTCAGTGGCAAGGTGGTGCTGGTGAACCGCGGCTCCATCAGCTTTGCGGACAAGGGCAACAATGCCAAATCCTACAGCCCTAAGGCCCTTGTTGTTGCCAACAACGATTCCGGCACGGTCAATATGGCCCTGGACGACTATACCGGCACCTTCCCCATGGTGGCCATCACCCAGGCGGACGCCGATACCATCAAGGCAGGCTCCACCGCCCACACCGCCGGTTCCGTCACCTATTACACCGGAACAATGCAGGTCACCGCGACAATGATCTCCGAGAAGGTGACCGATAACGCCGAAATGAGCAGCTTTTCCTCCTGGGGCGTTCCCGGCGCGCTGATCATGAAGCCTGAGATCACCGCCCCCGGCGGCGACATCTACTCCCTCTTCGGCACCAACAAGACCTCCTCCGGTACAACCGGCGGCTCGGACCAGTACGAGACCATGTCCGGCACCTCCATGGCCGCTCCCCACGTGGCCGGACTTACCGGTACTCTGTCCCAGTATATCCGGGAAAACAACATCTCCGTTTCCGGCCATACCACCCGGCAGCTGGTCCAGAGCCTGCTGATGTCCACTGCCGTACCCATGCACGAGGGCAGCGAGGACGGTCCCTACTACCCCGTTCTGCGACAGGGTGCCGGCCTTGTGAACGTCCATCAGGCTATCCACGCTTCTTCTGCGATCTTCATGGGTTCCGACGCCACCCGTTCCTATGCTGACGGCAAGGTCAAGGCCGAGCTGGGCGACAAGCCCCAGCGCTCTGGCGACTACACCTACAGCTTTGAGATCTGCAACATGGCGGAGCAGCCCCAGACCTACAGCCTGTCCACCGACCTGTTCACCCAGGACCGCTATGAGGAGGACGGCCACGCCTTCATGTCCCCGTCCACCACGGCGCTGAACTGGAACGTGAGCTATTCCACCGGCAGCACCGTCACAGTCCCCGCCGGCGGATCAAAGACCGTCACCGTGACCATCTCCATCCCCGCCGATATGGCGGCTTTCGACGCCCTCTATCCCGCCGGCGCCTATGTGGAGGGCTATACCTTCGTGGAGAGCGCTGCCACCACCACGGACGGCGCGAAGCTGGACGTCCGGCACTCCATCCCTATCCTGGGCTTCTACGGCTCCTGGACGGATCCCTCCATGTTCGACAATATGTCCTATTTGGACGACCTCTACGGGGCAGACCGCACCCCCTATTCCGGCAAGAGCGACACCAACTACATGACCTACCAGACCCACGGCACCACCAAGAAGTTCCAGGGCAACCCCTACATGCTGGAGACACCGTTCCCCACGGATCGACTGGCTATGAATTCCGCCGACTACGTCAGCAGCTTTACCTACAATCTGGTCCGCTCCGCTGGCGCCACGGGCTTTGCCGTGTCCAAGCTGGATGCCCGGGGTCAGGTCTCCAGTGTTCTGAAGGCCAACGTCACAGGCACAAACGTGCTGGGACAGTGGTACTACCAGAGCGGCTCCGCCTGGCAGAATACCGCCACCGGCACCTATACGCTGAACCAGACCCTGGCCTCCTGCGGCCTGACCGCAGGCGACCGCTTTCGGATCGGCTTCTACGCCATCCCGGAATACAACGCCATGCAGGTGAACAGCGACCTTACCGCTTCCGGTGCCGGTCAGCTGACCGCAGGCACCTTCAAGAACCTGTTGCTCAAGAATACCCTGGGCAAGGGGGCGATGATCGGATATGACCTCACCGTGGATGACCAGGCGCCGCAGATCATCGGCGCATATCGCCTTGGCAACGAGGTCACCGTTACCGTCCGGGACGACCACTACATCGCCTGCCTGGGGCTGTCCAACGCTACGGGCAAGACCTTCTATCAGCAGCTGATCCCCCAGCAGGCCGCGGAAGGTGAGGTCGTGGTTTATACCTTCGACGTCAGCGGACTGACCGGAGACTTCTGCGTCTTTGCCGGCGACTATGCCTGCAACGAGACTCTGGTCCAGCCCGTGACCCTGGAGCATACCGTCACCGCAGTCTCCTCCGATGAAAGCCTGGGCACGGTCTCCGTGAATGGATATACCGTGCTTGCCGAACCCATTGAGGGTTACTATGTCTCCGGCGCGGAGGTCATCTCCGGAACGGCGACTTATGAGATCAGCGGCAGCGTCATCTCCGTCACTCCAGCCACCGACTGCACCATCCGGGTCATTTTCAGCCCCAAGCCCATTGTCACGGTGCGCTATGTGGCAAACGGCATCGAGGAGGAGACGGTCACCTGCTATCTGCAGGATACGATCACGCTGAAGGACAGCATTGCCAACACTGCATCCGGCTACACCTTCTCCGGCTGGGTGGACGTCACTTTCGGCGAGACCACGGAAACCCCCACCTACTACGCGCCCGGCGCTGCCTACACTGTCCCCGGGAACGTGACTCTCTACGCGCTCTATACCCGCCACGAGGGCCCGGAGGGCGTGTCCTACGAGCTCTGCACCGCCCTCCCCCAGGAGCTGGAAGGCAACTATGTCATCACCTCTGCGGCGGACGCCAGCGGCTACATGATGCTGAACTACGACGGCGGCTATAACTACAACGCCGAGGCCATGGTTCAGATCTCCGCCTCCGGCGCGACGCTGAGCGGCACTTCCCTCACCAACGTCCAGTCCGACGCGGTGTTTACGGTTCGTGCCAGCGTGGCGGACCCCGGCAAGTACAACATCCTGCCCTACACCATCAACGGGGTCTATCTGGCAGATCTGTCTGCCGGCCTCGGTGTCAACACGTATGACAACAACAGCACCCAGTGGAGCTTCTCCTGCACCGGCGGCAGATTCTATATTACTTCTGATGCCTACGACTATTTGAACATCTCCCTGATCGTCCCTTACTACTCGGATCCGTATTTCGGCACCCTGCGGACCAGCAGCAGCCAGGGCGTCAACATCTGGAAGGAGCAGCCCGCGGGTCTCGATTACTTCACCACCAATCCGCTGACCGACGATCACGAGCATGAGCTGATCTTTGTCCCCGCCGTGGAGCCCACCTGCGGGGCGGATGGCCACAGCGCCTATTACCACTGCGAAAAGTGCGGCAAGTACTTCTCCGACGCGGCAGGGGAGCAGGAGATCACCTTGGCCTCCACCGTGATCCCCGCCACCGGCAATCACACCTTTGGAACCTGCACGTCCAACAACGACGGCACCCACACCCATACCTGTACGGTTTGCGGCGCCGTGGAAACCGAGAACTGCGTCTATGAGGATACGGTGATCGAGCCCACCGAGACGGCACAGGGCTACACGCTGCACACCTGCATTTACTGCAGCTACAGCTACAAAGACAGCTACACATCTCCCATCGGTCAGACTCTCACCGTGACCTTCCTGGTGCCCCCAGGCGTGGCCGAGGTTGCGCCCATGACCTGCCAGACCGGCGAGAGCATCACCCTGCCCGCCGCCCAGGCCCCCGAGGGCTACACCTTCCTGGGCTGGGTCACCGACGTGTATAACAACGTGGAGGAGAAGCCTGCCGAAATCCTCAGGGGAAGCTACGCTCCCGCAGAGAACATCACCCTCCGGGCGCTGTATACCTACTCGGTGGGCGGCAGCGGCGGCACGGCCTTCGAACTTGTCACTGAGGCTCCCGACGACTGGACCGGCCGCTATGTGGTGACCCACAAGAAGGACACCTCCAACGTCTATTACGTTCTCACCGGCCAGAGCGCCGGCACCAACTATGAAAGCTCTGCAGGCGCGGCCGGCGCGACCAAGTTTACCGAGACCGGGATCACGCAGGATGGTACAAGCCTCACCGATGTCGGCGAGCTGTACGTCTTTGAGATTGAGGTCCAGGGCAGCTCCTACTCCGTCAAGAACGCCTCCCTCGGAACCTATCTGGATTACGTCAGTTCCTCTCTCTATGCAAGCGCCGCCTATTCCGGCACCGCGACCTGGAACCCCGGCATCAACGCCGGCGGGAACGCCGTGCTGAACAATCCCAACGGAGGTACCGCGTGGAATACCATCGGCCTCAACGGCAGCGGACGCTTCGCCATGGTCCGTTCCACCGATTCCAGCGTCGCCAATATGTACATCTGGAGGGAGACCCCCACCGGCACACCCTACTACACCACCATCATCGGCGAGCCTGTCCATGAGCACACCCCCGGCGAGGCGGTGAAGGAGAACGAGATTCCCGCCACCTGCGAGGAGGCTGGCCACTACGACATGGTGGTTTACTGCACCGT
>CAMVMU010000018.1 GCA_947168655.1 uncultured Oscillospiraceae bacterium | reverse complement strand
CGTCACCAACGGCATCGATCACCGCCGCTGGCTGGCCCAGATCAACCCCGGCCTGACCGGCCTGCTGCAGGATACCATTGGCGATGGCTGGCTGCTGCATCCCCAGGAGCTGGAGCGGTTTGACGCCTTTGCCGGCGACGCCGCCGTGCTGGAGCGCCTGGAGCAGATCAAAACCGAGAACAAACAGGCCTTTGCCCGCTGGGCCAAGCGCCAGCAGGGCGCCGTGCTGAACACCGACGCCATCTTCGATGTGCAGGTCAAGCGGCTCCACGAGTACAAGCGCCAGCTGCTCAACGTGCTGCACATCATTTTCCTCTATCAGCAGCTCCGTGACGATCCCAACCTGGATATCCCGCAGCGCACCTTCCTCTTCGGTGCCAAGGCGGCCCCCGGCTACGCCGTGGCCAAGCGGATCATTCAGCTCATCAACTCCCTGGCCAATGAGATCAATAACGACCCCGTCTGCCGCGACAGGCTGCAGGTGGTGTTCCTGGAGAACTACCGCGTCTCCATGGCGGAGATGCTGATGCCCGCCAGCGAGGTGAGCCAGCAGATCTCCACCGCCGGCAAGGAGGCCAGCGGCACCGGCAACATGAAGTTCATGATCAACGGCGCCGTGACCGTTGGCACCCTGGACGGCGCCAACGTGGAGATGCACCAGGTGCTGGGCGATGAGAACATGTTCCTCTTCGGCCTGAAGGCAGACGAGGTAGCCCGTCTGAAGGAGACCTACGATCCCCGGCTGCTGTTCGACCGGGATCCCATGCTTCGCCGCGTGGTGGAGCAGCTGCGCATCGGGTTCTCCGACGGCAATACGTACGAGGATCTGTGGCGCCGCCTGCTCTATACTACCGACAGCCCCGCCGATCAGTATATGTTGCTGGCGGATCTGCCCAGCTACTGCGAGGCGCAGCAGCGCCTGGGCCGGGCCTACCGCGATCGGACGCGGTGGAACACCATGAGCCTTCACAACGTGGCCCGCGCCGGCATCTTTGCCGCCGACCGCGCCGTGGCTGAGTACGCTGACAAAATCTGGCATGTTCCGTACAGAAAATAAAATCGTCAAATTGTCTCGTCCGAAATCCTGTGATTTCGGACGAGTAGGACTTGCAGCCTACTGCGCGCACTCGCTTGCGTGGGACGCTCGCACACTTGTAGGCTGAGAGGTGTATTTTGCCACGTACACGCCGCGGCAAAATACGAATTCATATCTTCGCGCCGTGCGCGGCGCGAAATCTGCGATGCCTTTTGATTCCTCTTTCGGACCGTCGGGGAAGCGCCCCGGCGGTCCTTTTCCGTATATTGACAGCCATGATACAATTAATCTGTTATTTTATGAAGAAAAACGAGGAAAACGCTATGGAAGTCACTCAGGGCGCGCGCTTTGAGGAGTTTGGCCTGTCGGAGGCCACCCTGCGCGCCATCCGAAACAAACACTATGAGATCAGCACTCCCGTCCAGGCGGGATGCATCCCACCCATGATGGAGGGGAAGGACGTCATCGCCAAGGCCCCCACCGGCACTGGCAAGACCATGGCCTTCGGCATCCCCATCATCGAGAAGATCGACCCGGAAAGCGAGGCGGTGCAGGCGGTGATCCTTGCCCCCACCCGGGAGCTGGCGCTGCAGATCACCGATGAGATGCGGGACGTCGCCGTATACCACGAGGGCGTGCGACTGGTTTGCCTCTACGGCGGACAGCCCATCGGCAAGCAGATCAACACCCTCAAGCGCAAGCCCCAGATCGTGGTGGCCACGCCGGGACGGCTCAGCGACCACATGAAGCGCCGCACCGTTTCATTGAACACGGTGAAAACCGTGATCCTGGACGAAGCCGACCGGATGCTGGACATGGGCTTCATCCACGACGTGACCCGGATCCTGGACAAGATCCCCAGCCGGGAGAACCTGGGCATGTTCTCCGCCACCATCTCCCGGGAGGTCATGGACATCTCCTGGGTCTATCAGCGGGACCCGGTGGAGATCACCGTGCAGCCCACCAAGGAGAACAAGCCGGATATTTTGCAGTATCGCATCGACGTGCCCTTTGACGGCAAAGTAGATGCCATCGCCCGGATTCTGACCGCCGAGAGCTACGACCGGGTCATCTGCTTCTGCAACACCAAGGGCAGCACGGAGCGGCTGACCAAGTTCCTGCAGATGCGGGGGCTGGACGCCCAGTGCATCCACGGTGATATCCCTCAGAAGAAGCGGGAGGAGATCATGCAGCGGTTCCGGGACGGCAAGCTGCGGGTGTTCGTGGCCACCGACGTGGCATCCCGTGGCATCGACGTGGACGACGTGGACGCGGTGTTCAACTTCGAGGTGCCCGAGGAGAACGAGTATTATATCCACCGCATCGGCCGCACCGGCCGGGCGAAGAAGCACGGCGTGGCCTACACGCTGCTGGGCGATTTCCCCAGCCGCATGCGGCTGGACGCCCTGGTGCGGGCCACCCGCAGCCACGTGATCCCGGCAAAGCTGGACGAGAACGGTCACGTGACGCCGCTGGAAGAAGCATAATCAGAGGAGACGCCCATGAAACATCGGACAAGGATCATCGCTCTTTTGACACTGACCGTTCTGCTGGCCTGTCTGGTAGGCTGCGGGCAAAAGGACGGGGAGGACTTCACGTTCTCCGCCGCCGTGGTGGGTGTGCCCGCGGGGTTTGACCCGGCGCTGGCCGCCACGGAGGGCGAGAAGATAGCCGCGCTGCATCTGTATGAGAATCTCATGCGGCTGCAGCCGGGGGAAAACGGCACCCAGGTGGTGGGAGCCCTGGCCGACAGCTGCGAGCGCACGGACAACCCGGACGGCACGGAGACATACGTGTTCCATCTCCGGCGCAACGCCAAATGGTCCGATGGAAAGACGGTGCGCGCCTCGGAGATCGTCTACGCCTGGCAGCATCTGGTCGCTGAATCCACCGGCTCGCCCAACGCCGCCCTGTTGAATATGGTGGCGGGATATGAGGAGGCGCGCCGGGGAAATCCGGACGCATTGCAGGTTTATGCCAAAAGCAACGATACGCTGGAGGTGGTTTTGCAGCGCCACTGTCCCTATTTTCTGCGGGTCGTATGCACCGATGCGGCCACCGTGCCCCGCCGTCCCGATATGCCCAATCGCATCGGCTCCGTGACCAACGGACCCTACGTCCTGGGCGGGTACGAGAACGGCGTGCTGACGCTGACTGCCGCCGACTACTATTATGACGCCAAACGGCTGGGACCGGATACCATCGCCATCCGCTACTGTGATACGGCGGAACAGGCCGCTGCGCTGATGGAAGCCGGGACCGTTGACTTTGTCTGCGGCGTGGCGGACGAGGCGGTGGCAGAACAGGGCGAATGGCTCCGCGATCCATACCCTGAGACGGCGGTATTGATCGTGAACCAGATGAACCAGCAGCTGGAAAATGAGGAATTGCGGCAGGCGCTGTCTCTGGCCATCGACCGCACGGAGCTGGCATCACTGGCCGGCGCAGCTCTCCATACTCCGGCTGAGGGGCTGGTGCCTGCCGGCATTGCCGCCTCCGAGGGCGGAGTCTTCCGCACCCCGGAGGGGATCCACATTGACATCAGCGACTATGAGGGCAGTTGTCAGACGGCCCGTGAGCTGCTGAATCAATCGGGTGTGGCGAGTCTGACGGACGTGACGATCTGCTGTGCCGGCGATGAGGTTTCCCAGGCGGTGGCGGGGGCAATCTGCCGCCAGTGGCAGGAAAAGCTGGGACTGACGGTGCAGGCGCAGAGCATGGAGCCGGAGGAATACACGGAGGCTCTGACCGGCGGCGCTTTTCAGATGGCGATCGTCACCTGTACGTCGGACCGGAACGATGCAGAGGAATATTTGAAGATGTGGCAGTCCGGTCACAGCAGAAACTACGCCCAGTTCCACTCCACCGCGTACGATATGCTGCTGCGCGTGGCGGAGTCCGCCTCCAGCGTTGAGGCGCGGGATGCGTGCCTGTCCGATGCCGAGCGTCTTCTGGTGGAGCAGGGGAACGCCGTGCCCCTGTACTGCACCAACCGGGTTTATTGGCTGCGCGGCGGATTGACAGGCCTGATCAGCGACGGGCTGGGTGTATTCCGGTTCGACGGCGTTCGCCGGACAGCCGGCTGATAAATTGTGTACGAACGGTTAATTCTCTGTCGGATCGATTGCTTTTGTAAAAAAGTATGATACAATTCCCCTTGCATTTGAACGATCCTGCGGAGGAATGGTATGAGAACCGTGGTTCAGTTTTTCAAGACCCACCGCCATGCGTGGTGGGGGCTGTTTGTACCCTGTTACCTGGCTGCTTTTTTCACCATTGAGCATTTTATCACCGACAATTACTGGGCAACCCAGCTGCCGGTGGACGATTATATCCCGTTCTGCAAATATTTTATTCTGCTGTACGACGCCTGGGCGCCGCTGCTGGTGATACTGGGCATCTACCTGATCCTGAAGGACCCGGAGGGATTCCGGCGATATATCTGGTGCCTGATCTTCACGTACGGCGTGTCCACACTGTTCTGCGTGCTGGTGCCCAACGGACAGGATCTGCGCCCGGCAGCGGTAGAGGGCAGCGATCTTTTTGCCATGGTGGTCCGTGCCACGTACGCGGCCGATACCAACACCAACGTATTTCCCAGCGTCCATGTGGTGGGCGTGATGTCGGCCCTGTTCGCGGTCTACCGCACGCCCGGCCTGCGCAAGTGGTATTGGCGCACAGGGGCGACGGTGCTGGGTCTTGCCATTATCGCCTCCACGCTGCTGGTCAAGCAGCATGCGGTGATCGACATCGCTGCCGGACTGGCGGTTGGCGTCCTGGGCTACGTGTTGGTGTACGTCATAATCGGCCAAATGCGTGACAAAGGATGCAAGACGGGAATTGACGAAAACAAAACAACATGATACAATAAAGAGCAGGTAGAGATATCTGCCTTTTTTGCGCCCGAAAGGGACAGAAAATAGGACGAAGAAAGGGAAAAGAGGGAACCGGAGAATGTATCGAATTGTCAGAAAAGAGGCCTTGAAGCCCACCGTGATCCTGTATGAGATCGAGGCCCCCATGATTGCCAGAAAGGCGGAGCCGGGCCAGTTCATTATCCTGCGCGTGGACGAGCTGGGCGAGCGCATCCCCATCACCATCCACGATTTTGACCGGAAGAAGGGCACGGTCACCATTATCGTGCAGACCATCGGCGCTACCACCGAGAAGCTGAGCCACAAGCAGGAGGGCGAGTGCCTGCAGGACTTCGTCGGTCCCCTTGGCAAGCCCACCGAAACCGAGGGCAAGAAGAAGGTCTGCGTAGTGGGCGGCGGCGTCGGCTGCGCCATTGCCTATCCCGTGCTGAAGAAGTTCCACGACTGCGGCGCCGAGGTGCACGCGGTTGTCGGCTTCAAGAACAAGGACGTTGTTATTCTGGAGGACAAGTTCCGCGCCGTTTCCTCCGTGCTGAAGATCTGCACCGATGACGGCAGCTACGGCCAGAAGGGCCTGGTTACCCAGGCGCTGCAGGAACTGCTGGACGAGGGCAACAGGTACGATGAGATCTTCGCCATCGGTCCCATGATCATGATGAAATTTGTCTCCAAGACCACTGAGCCCTACGGCATCCCCACCACCGTCTCCATGAGCCCCATCATGATCGACGGAACAGGCATGTGCGGCGGCTGCCGTCTGACCGTGGGCGGCGAGACCAAGTTCGCCTGCGTGGACGGTCCCGACTTTGACGGCCACCAGGTGGACTGGGATCTGGCTGTCAAGCGCAACCAGATGTACCGCGACTTCGAGCTGCGCAAGCACGAGGAAACCTGCAACCTGTTCAAGAAGGAGGTCATGTAAAAATGCCCAACATGAGTCTGAAGAAGAACGAGATGCCCTCCCAGGATCCCAACGTTCGCAACAAGAACTTCCTGGAGGTGGCTCTCGGCTATACCGAGCAGCAGGCCCTGGACGAGGCTGCCCGCTGCCTCAACTGCAAGAACCATCCCTGCGTGGGCGGCTGCCCCGTCAACGTGAAGATCCCCGAGTTCATCAAGAAGATTACCGAGCATGATTACGAGGGCGCCTATCAGGTGATCCACGAGACCAGCTCCCTGCCCGCCGTGTGCGGCCGCGTCTGCCCCCAGGAGAGCCAGTGCGAGAAGTACTGCATCCGCGGCATCAAGGGCGAGCCCGTGGGCATCGGCCGTCTGGAGCGCTTCGTGGCCGACTGGCACAACGAGCACAGCACCGAGCAGCCCGCCCGTCCCGAGTCCAACGGCCACAAGGTCGCCATCATCGGCTCCGGCCCCGCCGGCCTGACCTGCGCCGGCGATCTGGCCAAGAAGGGCTATGACGTCACCGTTTACGAGGCTCTGCATCTGGCCGGCGGCGTGCTGGTGTACGGCATCCCCGAGTTCCGTCTGCCCAAGAGCATCGTGCAGAAGGAAGTGGACGGTCTGAAGGCCATGGGCGTCAAGGTGGAGACCAATATGGTCATCGGCCGTGTCTGCTCCATCGACGAGCTGATGGACGAGTTCGGCTTCGAGGCCGTGTTTATCGGTTCCGGCGCCGGTCTGCCCATGTTCATGCACATCCCCGGTGAGAACCTGAAGGGCGTCTACTCCGCCAACGAGTTCCTCACCCGCATCAATCTGATGAAGGCCTATCGCGCCGACAGCGACACCCCCATCATGGACCTCCACGGCAAGAAGGTGGCCGTGGTCGGCGGCGGCAACGTGGCTATGGACGCCGCCCGCTGCTCCAAGCGCCTGGGCGCCGACGTGTACGTGGTGTATCGCCGCGGCATGGAGGAGCTGCCCGCCCGTAAGGAAGAGGTGGAGCACGCCATCGAAGAGGGCATCATCTTCAAGACCCTCAACAACCCCATCCAGATCAACGGCGACAGCGAGGACCGCGTCTCCTCCATGACCTGCATCGAGATGGAGCTGGGTGAGCCGGATGCCTCCGGCCGCCGCCGCCCCGTGGAGAAGCCGGGCAGCGAGTTCGACCTGCCGGTGGACGCCGTCATCATGTCCCTGGGCACCAGCCCCAACCCGCTGATCAAGAGCACCACCAAGGGCCTCGAGGTCAACAAGAAGGGCGGCATCATTGTCAACGAGGACGGCCTCACCAGCCGCGAGGGCGTGTACGCCGGCGGCGACGCCGTTACCGGCGCTGCCACCGTCATCCTGGCCATGGGCGCAGGCAAGCTGGGCGCCAAGTCCATCGACGAGTATCTGAGCAACAAGTAAAAACAATACATCACCCAAAACGGGGCGGACAGAGCTGTCCGCCCCGTTTTTCCAACTGTCTCGCTCTTGTGCTGGAGAGGAAAAGATGATATAATCAATTATTACTGAGCGAAAAAGAGAAGCGAGGCAATTCGATATGAAGAAACAATCGGAATCCACCGGCGCGCTGATCGGTCTGTTTCTGTCCTATTTCAAGAAACACAAGGGCCTGTTCGCGCTGGATATGGGCTGCGCCCTCCTGATCGCCCTCATTGACCTGGCGTTCCCTCTGGTTTCCCGCACGGCCATGTATCAGTGGCTGCCGGATCGAAAGTACGGAGTGTTTTTCATCGTCATGGCCATCGTTGTGCTGGCTTTCCTGCTGCGGTCCGGCCTGTATTTCGTGGTGGGCTACTGGGGCCATACCTTCGGCATCCGGGTGGAGGCAGATATCCGCCGGGATCTCTTTGAGCATATCCAGGAGCTGGGCTTCGACTTTTTTGACCGCAACCGGACCGGCCAGCTCATGAGCCGCCTGACCACCGATCTCTTTGAACTGACGGAGCTGGCTCACCACGGGCCGGAGGACCTGTTCATCTCATCCGTCACCATTATCGGCGCACTGGTGGTGATGTTCACCATCCGCTGGGAGCTGGCGCTGGTGGTCATGTGCATCATCCCTCTGCTGTTGATCGTGGTGATGTACCGCCGGCGGCAGATGAGCGCGGCGGCACGGGAGGCCAAGCAGAAGACCGGCACCATCAACGCCGAGATCGAATCCAGCCTCAGCGGCGTGCGCACCACCAAGGCCTTTGCCAACGAGGCCGAGCAGCAGACCCGGTTTGACGGCGCCAACGACGTGTTTAAAACTGCCAAGCGGGGCTTTCACCGTGAGATGGGCCTGTTCATGGCCAGCATGGAGTTCTTTGTGAACATTCTCTCCGTGGCGGTCATCGCCATGGGCGGCTGGCTTATCATGAGGGGCCGTTTGAACTACGTGGATCTCATCACCTTCAGCCTCTATATCTCCACCTTTGTCAGCCCTGTCCGCAAGCTGGCCAACTTTGCCGAGTTGTTCTCCAGCGGGTTTGCCGGGTTGAAGCGGTTTGCCGAACTGATGCACACCAAGCCCGCCATCCAGGACGCACCCGACGCCACGGAGCTGAAGAACGTGGATGGCCGCGTGACCGTGGATCACGTCTCCTTTACCTACGACGGCGTCACAGAGGTGCTCCACAACGTGTCACTGGACGTTGCCGCAGGTGAGACAATTGCCGTGGTGGGGCCCAGCGGCGGCGGCAAGAGCACGCTGTGCCAGCTGATCCCCCGGTTTTACGAGGTGACGGAGGGGGCCGTTTCCATCGACGGACATGACGTGCGCCATCTGACCCAGAAGTCCCTGCGCCGCAGCATCGGTATCGTGCAGCAGGACGTGTTCCTCTTTGCCGACACCGTGCGCGAGAATATCCGCTTTGGCCGCCCCGACGCCACCGACGAGGAGGTGGTGGAGGCTGCCAAAAAGGCGGAGATCTACGACGACATTATGGAGATGCCCAACGGGTTCGACACCTATGTGGGCGAGCGGGGCACCCTGCTCTCCGGCGGACAAAAGCAGCGTGTGGCCATTGCCCGCATTTTCCTGAAAAATCCGCCCATCCTGATTTTGGACGAGGCCACGTCGGCGCTGGACAGCGTCACCGAGAGCCGGATCCAGCACGCCTTTGACGAGCTGTCCACCGGCCGCACCACGCTGATCATTGCTCACCGGCTCAGCACCATCCGCAAGGCCCACCGCATCCTGGTGGTGCAGGACGGCGTCATCGCCGAGCAGGGCACACACGAGGAACTCCTGGCGAAGAACGGCGCGTACGCGAAGTTGTATCACACCCAGAATCTGGGGGAGGTCTGCTGATGGAAAAGCGGGAGCTGCTGGACCGGGTGGCAATGAACGAGGAGGAACGGCTGTTGCTGGGCCGCGTGTGGGATAAATACGGCCAGTGCCGCCGGCGGAACATCCCGGCCTGTACGGAATTCCTGTCCCCCCAGGAACAGGCTGCGGCGGAAAGGCTGCTTCGCGCGCTGGGGGCGGAGGACGGATACATTCTCTGGGGCGGCTATGATGGCGCGGAACGGCGCCAGATCCACTTCCTGCCGGATTGGGAGACAGAGCCGGACTATGAGGCGATCCGCTGCCTGCGGTGTACGTTCTATGAGCAGGGGCAACTGACCCACCGGGATTTTCTGGGCAGCCTCATGGGCCTGGGATTGACCCGGGAGAAGATCGGCGATATACTGGTATCGGACCAATCCGCCGACGTGGTGGTATCCCGGAGTGTGGCGGACCATCTGCTGCGGGAGTGGACAGCCGCAGGCCGGACGGCGCTGCACGTGGCGGAGATTGACCCGTCGGAGTTGCGTGTGCCTGTGCAAAAGACGAAAATCCTGCGGGATACAGTGTCCTCCCTGCGGCTGGACAGCGTGGTGTCCGTTGGCTTTTCCACCAGCCGGGGAAAAGCGGGCGAGGCGGTGGAATCGGGCAGGGTACAGGTGAACTGGACCGACTGTCAGAAGCCGGACCGCCTGTTGCGACAGGGCGATGTGATCACCGTCCGCGGCGCGGGAAAGTGCAAACTGACCGAGGTGGGCGGCGCCACCAAAAAGGGCCGCATTTTTATCACAGTGGAACGCTATCTGTGACGGGTAGAGGAGATACGATGGATCAGAAAAAAATCGACCGCATCAATGAGCTGGCCCACAAGGCAAAAACGGCGGAGGGACTCACCCCGGAGGAGATCCGGGAGCGGGATGCCCTGCGCCGGGAATACATCGACGCGGTGGTGGGCAATCTGCGTACGGAGTTGGAACACACTTACGTGGTGGATGAGCACGGAAACAAGCGCAAACTGCGGGGGAAGGGAGGACTAAAGTCCTGATGGCATACTACTATGGCGACGGCAACTACCAGAAGCCGCACAACAATCAAAACAACAGTTCGGGGAATGGCGACTGGTTTCCCTGGGTATTGATCGCCATTTTCTTTATGACAGGTCTCTGGCCCGTGGGACTGATCCTGCTGATCTCCAAGCTGTCCGACATGGGAAGCAAGAAAAAGAAACCCACGTCAAGCAGTCAAAGGCAGACGGCGACACAGAAGAAAACCGTGTCCCAGCAGACACAGACCGGTCAGACACAGACCGGTCAGACGCAGACCAGTCGGACACAGACCGGTCAGACCACGGCTGCGCAGCCAAAGCGGACAACCTCCGGAGCGACCGCTGCAAAGAAAAATGTGGTCTCCAATATGATGAAGACGCCTCAGTACAGCGACAAGGGCAGCCGGATCATGCAGATCATCGGCTGGATCGTAGCCGGTCTCGGCGGTTTTGCGCTGCTGGGCGGGCTGGGCGATGCCATTGGCTCCGGCAGCCTGCTGCAGGAGCTGGGCACGATCTTCTTCTCCACCGGCTTGTTGGCCGGTGGGCTGGGATTGCTGCTGGGCGGCTGGAAGATGAAACGCCGGGCCCGGCGGTTTACCAAATATCTTGCCGCTGCGGGCAAAAAGGATACCATTGATATCAACCGCCTGGCCGAGGCGGCGGAGGTCAGTGAGCGCAAGGCCGAGAGGGATCTGGAAATCATGGTGGAGAAAGGCCTGTGGGGGCCGGAAGCCTACGTGGACAACACCAACGACATGCTTTTCCGCACCCATGAGGCCGCTGCCAAGTACTTCGACAAAAAGAATCCCATGCGGGAGCGGTTTGTGTCCACGCCTCCTCAGGCGGATGAGGGCTTCTCCGGCATGCTGCGGAATATCCGCCGGGCCAATGACCGCATCGCCGATCCGACGCTGTCCATGAAGATCGACCGCCTGGAGGAGATCACCAGCCGCATTTTCAAGACCATTGAGGACCACCCGGAGCGCCGGGATAAGGCCAACACGTTTCTCAACTACTACCTGCCCACCACCCAGAAGCTGCTGGACAGCTATGCCGACTTCGAGGAGGCAGGCGTCAGCGGCGCCAATCTCACCCAGGCCAAGGCCCGGATTGAGCGGACGATGGACAACATCGTGGCAGGTTTTGAGCATCAGCTGGACGAGCTGTACCAGGCGGAGGCTATGGACGTGGACAGCGACATCCGCGTTATGGAGAGCATGCTGCGCCGGGATACCAGTACCGTTGCCGATGACTTTGGCCTGGACGGCGGTACAGCCGTGCAAGGATGGGAAGAAGAATAATTGTATGTGTAAAGCCGTGCCGGGTTACCCCCGACACGGCTTTACACATATTAAATAAGAAGGGCTTGCAAAACACGGGAAAATACGCTACAATGCAAAACATACCATAAACTGGGGGGAGAAGACCATGCCGGAAAAGATCGTCAGTCGCAGCAATCCGCTTGTCAAACATCTGCGCGCGCTGGCCGCTTCCGGCGATTATCGCCGTGACCGGAGGCAGTTCCTGTGCGACAGTCCCAAGCTTCTGGAGGAGGCTCTGCGCTGGGGCGCGGCCGTCTCCACGGTGGTCTGCACCGATCCTGCCGGCCTGCCGGAGCTTCCGGAGCGTGTGGATATTATCACCGTCAGCGACAGCGTGATGGAGGCGGTTTCCCCCGCCAAAACACCCCAGGGCGTGCTGTGTGTGTGCACACTGCCGGATACGGCCCTGCCGCCCCGCCTGGATGGACAGCGCTACGTGGTGCTGGACGGCGTGCAGGATCCCGGCAATGTGGGCACGGTGCTGCGCACGGCGGATGCCTTCGGAGCGGACGGCATGATCCTGCTGCCGGGCTGCGCGGATCCCTTCAGCCCCAAAACGGTGCGCGCCTCCATGGGCGCCGTGTTCCGCTGCCCGGTGTGGCAGTGCGGGGCAGAGAACATGAAAGAAACAATAAAGCAAAGCGGAATCGCCCTCTATGGCGCCGCTCTGCGAGCAGATACCGTGGACGCCCGCACCGTTGGCTATGACCGCGTGGCTATTGCCATCGGCTCCGAGGGCAGGGGACTGTCCCAAAAGGTGCTGGACCTGTGTGATGCCACGGTGCGCATCCCCATGGAACCCCGGTGCGAGTCCCTGAACGCGGCCATCGCCGCCGCGGTGCTGCTCTGGGAGGCCTATCGATAAGAGAGAAGGGAGGCGTCAGCCATGGCTGCGCTGAAATACTGGATCTGGCTGACCACGGTGCCCGGTCTCACCAACCGGAGCCGGCTGCAGCTGCTGGCGCATTTTTCCTCGCCGGAGGACGTATACTACGCAGATGTAGAGGAGGCCCTGACCGCCGGACTGAGCCGGGAACAGGCGGACCGGCTGGCTGATCGCTCCCTGGAGCGTGCCGAGACCATTCTGGCGGATTGCGCCAAAAAAGAACTGTTCGTTCTGACCATGGATGACGCGGCCTATCCGGCCAGACTGCGCAATATTTTTGATCCGCCTGTCCTGCTGTATGGAAAGGGCGCCATGCCGCTCTTTGACGAGGAGGCCGCCATGGCGGTAGTGGGCACTCGCGCCGCCACGCCCTATGGCATCCACAGCGCCGAGGAGCTGAGCTATGGAATGGCCAGGGGCGGCGCGCTGATCGTGTCAGGTATGGCCAAAGGCATTGATGCCTCCGCCCACCGGGGCGCGCTGCGCGCAGGCGGGTTTACGGCGGCGGTGCTTGGCTGCGGCGCGGACGTGGCCTATCCCGAGTCCAACCGCCGGCTGTATGAGGATATTGCCGCCACTGGCGTCATTTTGTCGGAGTATGCGCCGGGCACCACGCCGGAAGGGTGGCGGTTCCCCGCCCGCAACCGTATCATCAGCGGCCTGAGCGTCGCCACGCTGGTGGTGGAGGCGCCGGAGCGCAGCGGTGCGCTGATCACCGCCCGCACGGCGCTTGATCAGGGACGGGACGTGTTTGCCGTACCCGGTCCCATCGATGCAGCCGAGAGCCGGGGCTGCAATCAGCTGATTCAGAGCGGCGCAGGTCTGGTGGCTCAGGCGTGGGATCTGTTAAGTGAGTACGAGTACCGCTTCCCCCACAAGCTGCGCCCCACAGGTGAGAAAATGCCGGAGCCGCCCGAAGAGGCTGCGGAGGTGGTACCGGGAACGGCAGAGAAGGTGGAGGCCCTTCCGGTCCTTACGAGAGAACAACTGCGGGGCTTGACGGAAGATCAGCTCCGCGTGATGAGAGCATTATATGCTGACCGTCCCATGCTGACGGACGAGCTGGCAGAGGAGACCCAGATACCCGTGCGGCGGGTGCTGGCATCCCTGACAGTATTGGAAATCGACGGCTTTGTCCGCCAAAGCGGTGCCCGCTGCTTTGTGCGTACGGCAGAGCTGCCCCAGGAGGAGAAGGAACATGGCAAAGAAGGATGAAAAAAAACTGGTGATCGTGGAGTCCCCTGCCAAGGCAAAGACCATCGGCAAATATCTCGGCCCCGGCTATGAGGTCAGGGCCTGCATGGGCCACCTGCGCGATCTGCCCAAGAGCACCATCGGCGTGGACGTGGACAACGACTTTGAACCCAACTACCGTCCCATCAAGGGCAAGGAGGACATCATCCGGGATTTGAAGAAGCTGGCTCAATCCAGCGACGTGGTCTATCTGGCAACCGACCCGGACCGTGAGGGCGAGGCCATCTCCTGGCATCTCCAGCACCTTCTGGAACTGGATGGAGAGAAGGCACAGCGCGTGACCTTCAATGAGATTACCCCCCGGGTGGTGACGGAGAGTATTGCCAAGCCCCGATCCATCGACCAGGATCTGGTGGACGCACAGCAGGCGCGCCGTGTGCTGGACCGCATTGTTGGGTACCAGATTTCTCCCCTGATGTGGAAAAAGATCCGCCGCGGCCTCAGCGCCGGACGGGTCCAGAGCGTGGCTGCCCGTATGGTGGACGACCGGGACCGGGAAATTGAGACCTTTGAGCCCAAGGAGTTCTGGACGCTGGATGCCATGCTGAAAAACGAGGCCGGCGCAGAGTTTACCGTCCACTACTACGGAAGAGACGGCAAAAAGTATGAGCCTGCCACCGGAAAAGAGGTGGAGGAGCTCCAGCAGGAGTTATCCGACCTTCCCTTCGTGGTGGACAGCGTCAAGCGCTCTGATAAGCAGAGATCCCCGGCACCGCCCTTTACCACCTCCACCATGCAGCAGGAGGCGTCCCGCAAGCTGAACATGACGCCTCGCCGCACCATGGCCATCGCCCAGCAGCTCTATGAGGGCGTGGATATCACCGGCGAGGGCACTGTGGGTCTCATTACCTATATGCGTACCGACTCCCTGCGGGTTTCCACCGAGGCCCAGCGTGATGCGCGCTCCTTCATCGACGGACGCTACGGGCAGAATTACCGCCCCGGCAGTTACCGCCAGTTCAAGGCCAAGGCCGGCGCACAGGACGCCCACGAGGCCATTCGCCCCAGCAACGTGAAGCTGACCCCCGAGCAGGTCAAGAATGACCTGACCGGCGAGCAGTACAGGCTCTATCGCCTGATTTGGAGCCGCTTCCTGGCCAGCCAGATGGCGAACGCCGTATATGACAGCGTCAACGTGGAGGTCGCGGCAGGCAAGCACGCTTTCCGCGCCAGTGCCAGCACGTTGAAATTCGCCGGCTATACCGCCGTGTATGAGGAGAGCAGAGACGAGGAGAAAGAGGAGAAGGAATTGCCTCTGCCCGAGCTGCACCCCGGTGAGAGCGTTTCGGTGCTGGATTTCGTCTCCGGGCAGCATTTTACCCAGCCTCCCGCCCACTACACCGAGGCCACGCTGATCCGCGCCATGGAGGAGCAGGGCATCGGCCGCCCCTCCACCTACGCGCCTACCGTGTCCACCATTCTGGACCGGGGATACGTGAAAAAGGACGGCAAGTATCTGTGTATCACCAATCTGGGCCATGCGGTGACGGTGTGGATGGAGCAGTATTTCACCGACATCGCCGACACCAAATTCACCGCCCATATGGAACAGCTGCTGGACAGCGTGGAGGAGGGAGAGACTCCCTGGAAGGATGTGCTGCGGGGCTTCTACGGCGGCTTCACCGACCATCTGGGTCAGGCGGAGCAGAGCGAGTACGTCAAGATCCCGGACACCGTCAGCGATGAGGTATGTCCTGTCTGCGGACGCAATCTGGTGGAGAAGGACGGCAAGTTCGGCCCGTTCCTGGCCTGCCCGGGCTTCCCGGAATGCAACTTCACCATGCCCCTGGTGGTACAGATGCCCGGCCGCTGCCCCAAGTGCGGCGGACGGCTGATGAAGCGCACCGGCGTCAGCAAGAAGAGCGGCAAGCAGTACACCTACTACTGCTGCGAGTTCACCAACAACCGGGGCGGCGCCGCCACCTGTGACTTCATGACCTGGGACGTGCCGGTGAAGGACGACTGTCCCGCCTGCGGCCAGACCATGTTCAAGCGGGCCGGACGGGGCTATAAGCGGCCCTTCTGCATCAACCCCGAATGCAGCAACTTTACCCCCGAGGATAAGCGGGGCTACTACAAGAAAGCGGACGAAAGCGCGGAGAAGGCGGAAAAAAAGACCGCCAAAAAGTCTGCCGCCAAAAAGACCACCACCCGAAAGACCACAAAAAAGGCGGAAAAATAAATGAGCCACGTGACTGTGATCGGCGCTGGCCTGGCGGGCAGCGAGTGTGCCTGGCAGCTTGCCCAGCGAGGCATCGAGGTGACGCTGCGGGAGATGAAACCCGTCAAGACCACGCCCGCCCATACAACCGAATACTACGCCGAGCTGTGCTGCTCCAACTCTCTGCGGTCGGACCAGCTGGAAAACGCCGTGGGCCTTCTGAAAGAAGAGCTGCGCCGTTTGGACAGCCTGATCATTCGCTGTGCCGACGCCACCCGCATCCCCGCCGGCGGCGCTCTGGCGGTGGACCGCCACGGTTTTGCCCGGATGGTGACGGAGCAGATCCAAAATCACCCCAACATCACTGTGGTACCGGGCGAGGTGACGGAAATCCCAGAGGGGGAGGTGGTCGTTGCTTCCGGTCCTCTGACATCCGATGCCCTGGCGGACAAGCTGGCCGACCTGTTCGGCGGCGATACCACCCTGCACTTTTACGACGCCGCCGCACCACTGGTGGCTTTTGACAGCGTGGACATGTCCAGCGCCTACTTTGCCTCTCGTTACGACAAAGGAACACCGGATTATGTTAACTGCCCTATGACGGAGGATGAATACAGGGCGTTTTGGACGGAGCTGATCTCTGCCCAGGAGGCGGAAGTCCACGGGTTTGACGACGGCGGCGTATTTGAGGGCTGCATGCCAGTGGAGGTCATGGCCCGGCGGGGGGAGGACACGCTGCGGTTCGGTCCTCTGAAGCCCAAAGGACTGCCGGATCCAAAAACGGGGCGTGATCCCTACGCGGTGGTGCAGCTGCGCAAGGACAACGCCGAGGGAACCATCTACAACCTGGTGGGTTTCCAGACGCACCTGAAATGGCCGGAGCAGAAGCGGGTCTTCTCCATGATCCCCGCGCTGCGGGAGGCTCGGTTTCTGCGCTATGGCGTCATGCACCGCAACACCTATCTGGATTCTCCCCGGCTGCTGGACCGTTATTACCGTCTGCGCTCCGATCAGCGCATCTCCTTTGCCGGGCAGATGACCGGCGTGGAAGGCTATGTGGAGTCCTGCGCCAGCGGATTCCTGGTGGGCGTGGAGACGGCCCGCCGCCTGCTGGGCAAGCCCCCTGTTGATTTCCCCCAGGAGACGGCCATCGGCGCCCTGGGACTGTACGTCAGCGGCGGCAGCGTGGGCGATTTCCAGCCTATGAACATCAATTTCGGCATCATTCCGCCCCTGGGCTACCGGGTGAAGGGTAAGAGAAACAAAAACGCGGAGCTGTCCCGGCGGTCCCTGGAGATCATAGAAAAAATAAAGGAAGAGGTTCTGAGTCGATGAAGATCATCATTGACGCCATGGGTGGCGACAACGCGCCGCTGGAGATCGTAAAAGGAGCTCTTGCGGCACAAAAACACTGGGGTGTGGATGTGGCTCTCACCGGTGACACGGTGGCCATTCTCAAGGCACTGGAGAGCTGCGGCGTCAAGGAACTGCCCCGCGGCATGGAAATTGTACATACCACCGAGACGGTTGAGATGTGCGACGACCCCGCCATGGTATTCCGCCGCAAGAAGGACAGCTCCATGGGCGTGGCATTGCAGATGCTGCGTGACGGCAAGGGTGACGCGGTGGTGTCCGCGGGCTCGACGGGCGCGCTGCTCACCGGAGCCACGCTGATCGTCAAGCGGGTGCGGGGTATCCGCCGGGCGGCTATGGCCCCCGTGATCCCCACCACCACAGGCAAGGCGGTTCTCATTGACTGCGGCGCAAATGCCGAGTGTACCCCGGAATACCTGGTACAGTTTGCCTATCTGGGCAGCTTTTACGCCAAGCGGATCCTGGGACTGGAGAATCCCCGGGTGGGCCTTTTGAACATCGGCGCTGAGGACAGCAAGGGTACCGATCTCCAGAAGGAGACACTTCACTGGCTCCGGAATGCCGGCGAAAAGGGCCATTTGAACTTTATCGGCAATATTGAGGCCAAGGAGGCCATTAAGGGCGGCTGCGACGTCATTGTGGCCGACGGTTTTTCCGGCAACATCATGCTCAAGAGCATCGAGGGGACCGGTTCGCTGGCAGGCAGCGCCGTCAAGTCCATCTTCCGGAAAAACCTGCTGACAAAGCTGGCTGCCCTGATTGTGATGCCGGGTCTCAACGCCTTCAAGGCGATGATGGATCCCAACAAGGTGGGCGGTACGGCGTTTATCGGCATCTCCCGCCCGGTCATCAAGGCCCATGGCTCGTCCAATGCCGAGGCTATCGAAAATGCCGTCGGCCAGGCAAAGTATTTTGCCGAAAGCGGACTCATTGCCGATATTGAGTCCCATGTGGAGCTGATGAAGGTGGACCGTGAGGAAATGTGAAATTCACAAATTATCTATTGACACGGCTATGCAATTGCCGTATTATTTCCCCAGATAACACGGCGAAAGGAGGAATACCTTCATGACAACGGAAGAGATTTTCAAGACGATGCAGGGCCTTATTGCCGAGCAGTTCGCCATGGATACCGACGAAGTCACTATGGAAAGCTCATTTGTGGACGATCTTGGCGCCGACAGCGTGGATCTGGTGGACCTGGTGATGGCTATGGAGGAGCAGTTCGAGATCGGCGAGATCCAGGAGGAAGAGCTGTCCCGCCTGAAGACGGTGGGTGACTGTGTCGATTACCTGAGCGGAAAGCTGAGCGAATGATCGCAATCAACATTTGAAAAAAGTGACCCCGCTGAAAGGCGGGGTTTCCTTTTTCAGGTGTTGGAGAAAGGAAGTAACGATGGAAACACTGGAAGAACGGCTGGGCTATCGGTTCCGGGACAGGAACCTGCTCTGCGCCGCGATGATCCACAGCTCCTTTGCCAATGAGCACAGAGGAAGCGGCCTGGAAAGCAACGAGCGCCTGGAGTTTCTGGGCGATGCTGTGCTGGGCCTTGTGACAGGAGAATACCTGTTCCGCACCCATCCCGATGCGCCGGAAGGTGATCTGACAAGGATGCGGGCGGCGCTGGTATGCGAGGAGAGTCTGCACGAAGTGGCTGAGGCCCTCGATCTGGGCCGGTATCTGAAATTGGGCAGGGGAGAGGAGCTGGGCGGAGGCCGCCGGCGTCCCTCCATTTTGGCTGACGCCACAGAGTCCGTCTTTGCCGCGGTGTATCTGGACGGCGGCATGGAGCCTGCCCGTGCGCTGATCCACCGGGTTCTGCTGGAGCGCGGCCGGGAGGAGGCGGTTGAGAGCCGCCGCCGGGATTACAAGACGGCGCTGCAGGAGGTGGTGCAGCGCAAGGCCAATCAGGTGCTGTGCTATGAGATGATCGGCGCAACCGGCCCGGACCATGAGAAAGTATTCACCTGCGCCGTTCAGCTGAACGGCGAAACGATCGGGCAGGGCAGCGGCCGCAGCAAAAAAGAGGCGGAGCAGGCCGCAGCCCAGGCTGCCCTGGAGCAGATCCGCAAATAAGACGATCGGCGTCTGATCCTGTGGGACAGGCGCCGATTTGTTTATTCACAAGAAATATGTGTGGTATTTTTTACCGGGATATGATATAATCTCATGATAGAGTAGAGTAGTATCGGCACCGGATACTGTTTCGGAGCCGGGAGAACCAGATAGAACGGGGGAAAGTCATATGTCTGTTTTCACATCCATATTGCTGGGCCTGATCCAGGGCATCGCGGAATTTCTGCCCATCTCCAGCTCCGGTCATCTGGCCATTGCACAAAATCTGCTGGGGCTGAACACGGAGGTGCCCGAGTTTTTTGACGTACTGCTGCATCTGGGCACACTGCTGGCGGTGTTTGCGGCCTATTGGCAGGATATCAAGGACATGGTCCGGGAGTTTTTCTGCGGCATCGGTGATGTTGTCCACCGCAGCACACCTACGCCTGTGCCCCCCGCCCGGCGGCTGATCCTGCTGATCGTCATCGGTACGCTGCCTCTTTTTGCGGTGCTGCCGATACATAAGAAGATCCAGAGCCTGTCCAACAATATGGTCTTTATCGGCATGGCGCTGGTGGTCACCGGATTCTTGCTGTACGCCTGCGATCTGCGGCGCAAGGGTCGGAAAAATGAGCGCACCGCCACCTGGCTGGACGCTGTCCTGGTGGGAGTCGGCCAGGCCGTTGCCACCGTGCCCGGTATTTCCCGCTCCGGTATGACCATTACCGCCGGATGCTTTACCGGCTTTGAGCGGCGCTTTGCGGTGCGGTTTTCGTTTCTGCTGTCCATTCCCGCTGTGCTGGGCGCCAACATTCTCAGCCTGAAGGACGCTCTGGAGGGCGGTATCGACTGGACCCAGGTGCCGGTTTATCTGGTTGGCGTCATCGTGGCGGCGGTGGTGGGTTATCTGTGCATCCGGCTGCTGAGAATGATTGCCGACAGAGGCCGCTTCGGCGCCTTCGCCTACTACTGCTGGGCGGCGGGTCTGCTGACCCTGGTGCTGAACATTATCGTCAACAAGTGAGGAACAAAATGGCTACAAAACAGAAGAAAACGGGGAAAAAGGGGAAATCTCCCTCCCGCAATGAAAAGACGCCGCCCCGCAGGCCGGCCTATAACGCCACGGCGCGCCTGGTCTGCGCGCTGGTGTGTCTGCTACTGGCTCTGTGCGTGCTGGTCAGCTATTTCCGGGCAGAGGCACTGTTCCTGCGCTTTTTCTCCGGACTGCTCAAGGGCCTGTTTGGATACGGATACTATCTGTCCGCTGCCCTGCTGGCTCTCGCCGGGGGCATGCTGATCGCACATGGGGGACGCCCTGTGCGGCTGCGCACCATCTGTACGCTGCTGCTGGTACCGCTGGTGGGCAGCCTGATGCACCTGCTGCTCAGCCATGCCGGCTACGGTTCTTCCACGTCCGTGATCAAAGACCTATGGACGGATGGACAGGCCCTGCTGGGAGGCGGTGTGATTTCCGGCGGCCTGGCGGTGGGCCTGCACGCTGTTTTCGGGAAGATCATCTCGATCATCCTTGTGCTGGCGTTCATTATCGTTGCGGTGATCGTGGCATGTCATCTGAACCCCTCCGAGATGGCGGAGACTGCCCGTGAGCGGGCTGCCGTCCGCCGGGAAGAGGCGGAGAGAGTGCGACAGGAAAAAGAGGAGCAGAAAGAGTGGGAGGAGAAGGCAAGACGCCACAAGGACTTGGATCAGCCACCGGCAAGGCGCCGCGGCAATCAGGTCATTGACTTTCCGCTGGATGATCCCCTTCCTCTGCAGGAGGACACTGCGCCGATGGACAAGCCCCTTGAACAGGTGATGCCGGAGCGGAAGAGCTTCTTCTCCCGCAAAAGTGAGGAGATCCGCACCCCGGCCGAGGTGCTGGAGCAGTCCACTGACGGAAAACAGCCCGCCGTTGAGGAGAAAAAGCCCCGTCGCCGCAAGGAAAAGGAGATCACCAAAGAGGACGTGGTGGAGGCTACCGAGGAGATCACCCAGGAGATCGACAGCGAGCTGGCAGAACCGGCAGAGGCCTATCACTACCCGCCTGTCACACTGCTGGAAGCCAATATCACAGACAATTACGCAGAGGTTGGCGCCGAGCTGCGCAACAATTCCCGCCGTCTGACGGATACGCTGAGCTCCTTCGGCGTAGACGCATCTGCCGGCGAGGTGGTCCACGGGCCCAGCGTGACCCGTTATGAGTTCACGCTGGATCAGGGCGTCAAGCTCAGCAAGCTCACCAATCTCTCCGAAGATATTGCCCTGGCACTGGGCGTCAGCGGCGTGAGAATCGCACCTATCCCCAACAAGAATTCCGTGGTGGGTATTGAAGTGCCCAACCGAGTCCGCGCCACGGTGAAGATCCGCGATATCATCGAGTCCCAGAACTTTACCGGGCACAAGTCCCCGGTGGCATTCGTGGTGGGCAAGGACATCGGCGGAAACGAGATCGTGGGCGACATCTCCCGTCTGCCCCACGTGCTGATTGCCGGTACCACCGGTTCCGGCAAGTCCGTGTGTACCAACTCCATGATCATCAGCCTGCTCTATCGCTGTACGCCGGAGGACGTCCGTTTTATCATGGTGGACCCGAAGATGGTGGAGCTGGCCCCCTATAACGGCATCCCCCATCTGCTGATCCCGGTGGTAACCGATCCCAAAAAGGCTGCCGGCGCCCTGCAGTGGGCCGTATTCGAGATGATGAAGCGGTATAAAATGTTCTCGGAGAAGGGCGTCAAGGATCTGAAGGGCTACAACGCGCTGGCTGATCAGGACCCGGAGATGAAAAAGCTGCCCACCGTTGTGGTTGTCATCGACGAGCTGGCCGATCTGATGATCGCCGCGGCCAAGGAGGTGGAGGAATCCATCTGCCGAGTGGCCCAGATGGGCCGGGCTGCGGGTATGCACCTTGTCATCGCCACCCAGAGCCCCCGTGCCGACGTCATCACCGGCCTGATGAAGGCCAATATTCCCAGCCGTATCGCCCTGACCGTGGCGTCCTCTCTGGAGAGCCGGATCATTCTGGACAACGTGGGCGCTGAGAAACTGGTAGGTTACGGCGATATGCTGTATTTCCCTCTGGGAATGCAGAAACCCCTGCGTGTGCAGGGCTGCTTCGTCTCCCCGGAGGAGATCGAGCGTGTGGTGGAGTTTGTCAAGGCCAGCGGCGAGGCCAATTACGACCAGGGCGTCATCGACCAGATCGAGGCTGCCGCCAAGAAGGACGAGAAGGGCAAGGGCGCATCCGCCTCCGCCGACGAGGATGTGGACGGCGACGACACCGACGAGCTGCTGCCTGCCGCCGTGGATATCATGCTGGAGATCGGACAGGCATCCACCTCCATGCTGCAGCGCAAGCTGAAGCTGGGCTATTCCCGGGCCTCCCGCCTGGTGGACCAGATGGAGGAGCGCGGCTATGTGGGTCCCTTCAACGGCAGCAAGCCCCGGGAGATCCTGATTACCAAGCAGCAATGGCAGGAGCTGAAGATGAAGCAGGGGACCGGTGATCCGGATCCGGAGCGGGAATTCGACCGCTTTGGCACCATCAACGATATGTTCGAGAGCCACGATGCATTGGAATAACTCAATATCACAAAACAACCCGCCCCACGGATGTGCGGCGGGTTGTTTTGCGGAAGGGATGCCACCCGCATTCTCGGCGCATAGGATGGATGGGGCCATGCGCCCCGATCCGAGCGAGAGGAGGTGACTTCCGTGAAACAATTCGGCATCGACGTTTCCCGCTGGCAGGGGGATTTCGACTTTGCCAAAGCCGTGAAGGAGGGCGTCAGATTCGTTGTTATCAAGGGTGGCGGCGGAGATGACGGACTGTACGTGGATTCCCGGTTCAAGGAAAACTATAACAAGGTGAAAAAGCTGAACCTGCCGGCGGGCTGCTACTGGTTCAGCAGGGCGCTGACGGTAGAGGATGCCCGCAAGGAGGCGGCCTATTTCTATGACAACATCCTGAAGGGCCGACAGTTTGAGCTGCCGGTGTATATGGATGTGGAGAACAAGACCCAGCTGTCCCTGGGCAAGCGGAAGCTGACGGACGTGGTTAAGGCGTGGTGCAGCGAGCTGGAGAAACGGGATATGCTGCCGGGGATTTACAGCTCCAAGTCCTACTTTGACGCCTATCTGTACGACAGCGAGCTGACGAAGTACCCCCACTGGGTGGCAGCCTGGTCCAAGTCGTGCAGCTATTCACCCCAGAGCTGCTTCGGCCTGTGGCAGTTCGGCGGTGAGACCAACCTGATCCGCAGCAACAAGGTGGCCGGCGTGGTCTGCGACCAGGACTATCTGCTCATCGACTACCCTTCAATGATCAAAAAAGAGGGCAAAAACGGCTTTCCCAAACCGGAACCCGCCACGCCCAAGGCGGATACGTGCGCCGTGACACTGCCGGTGCTGCGCGTGGGCAGTGACGGCGGGCACGTCCGCACGCTGCAGATCCTGCTGAACAAGTACAACCGCGCCCGGCTGACCGAGGACGGCATTTTCGGCACCGCCACGGAGCACGCGGTGCGGCTCTACCAGCGCAAGCGGGGCCTGGCGGTGGATGGCGTGGTGGGCAAGGACACCTGGACACAGCTGCTGCAATAAACAGAAAAACAGGACGGAGGGATCCCTCCGTCCTGTTGGCGTCCATCAGTCAGCTCTGCCCGTCCGCCAGACGGTCCAACCGGCGGTTGCGGAAATACAGGATCATATCGGCGCTGACCATGAGAATGTTCAGGATGTAGAAGAAAAAGACGTAGGTGATGCTGCCGGCCGCAATCTTGGACAGGATCCCGGCGATATAGCCCAGCCAGATGAAGCACAGAAAAACAATACTCTTGCCCCTGGCGGTCCTGGACCGGACGGAGCGGATGATATTCATGGGCCAGGACAGGCCAAACAGCGTCACCATGCACGCCTCCAATAATTCAGGCATCACACTATTACCTCGCAATCTGAAAATATCAAGCCTCCCGGCTTAATTTCGCCGGGCGGAGCGCCGCAGTGAATTCGCTTCTTTTCGCGTTATTCCGCACGGCGCGCGTTGAGTATATCAGATTGTCCGGCGAACTGCAAGAGGATGCCCCCGGAACTGCAACGGACAGATAAAACCGGCGTGACCGTAATCGTCACGCCGGTTTCATGCAATTGGCTGTTGATTTCTCACGCGTTGGTTTCAAGCGAGCGGCTCCACCGCCGACAAATCCTCCATGTCAATGACGGTGCCATCAGCCATAGTGACGGTGTGATACACCGGGTCCACCTTCTTTACCGCGCCCTCTATGGTCACATAGGCCCCGCCGGCCTTGTAGGGATCGTAGACAAAGTAGGTGATCCGCGCTGCCGGACGTTCGCTCTCCCGGTCATAGAGCTGCCGAAGGGCTTCACTGAGTTCGGCGCGGCGGCTCTCGTCCAGCTCCACCGGCGACTCTGTCAGCCGAGCTGTCTCCCGCACGGCGTCCTCGTATCCGGTGAGAGCCGCAAAAGGGGAGAACTGGGCCGCCCGGTTCCACCGGGACATATGGGGGCGCGTGGGGGACACGTGGTGAGGCAGGCGGATGATGTCGTCATAGCGATGTTCATTTTGTTCGCTCATTTTTCCGCCCCCTCACGCCTTGTGACCGCCGATCTGGCGGTTGCGCTCCATGGCCGTGGCGCCCTCCTCCAGGTTCATGCCCTTCAAAATGGCGTTCTTCCCGTACTTCTTCTTCATCTGCAGCACCGTCTCCTGAAGCTTTCGCTCCCGCTTCAGACGATTTTCCTCCCGCTGCCGCCGTTCCTTCTCAGCGGCATGGTCGGTAAAGAGGTCCATCTGCTCAAAGCCGCTCTCCTCCTTGGGCACGGTTCCCTCGTCCATCACCCGGCCCGCCACCACGTTCACCCGCCGCACCAGCAGGTCCGGATCTACGATCCGGTCATAGAGGTCCATCATGGCGTCCATGATGACCTTGGTGGAGGAGGTCTTGCGCCCCAGATTGGCCGAGCCATGGGCGTGCTTGGGTACCCTGCGGCCGTAGTAGTCTGTGGTGATCTCACCCTTATACCTCTTCGCCCGCTCCGGCTCCTTCAGGTTCTCAATGTCGTAGTTCACCGTCAGCACGATCTGATCCGTCACCAGGCGCTTCTCCACCAGGTCCAGCACCAGCAGATCCGTCATCTCCCGGACGATCAGCTTGCCCTTCTCAAAGTCGTAGGGCTGCTGCAGCACTTGCCCGGAGCCGATGCTGTTGCTCTCCGGCCGGTAGGCCTTGATCTCGGCAATGGTGCAGGGCTCCCAGCCCCAGGCGTGGTCGATGAGCAGCTCGGCGTTGACGCCGAACAGCTTGTAGAGCAGATCCTCGTTGTGGAACGCACCCTTGCCGCCCAGGGAGCAGCGGGCCACATCTCCCATGGTAAAGAGGCCGTTGGCCTCCAGCTTTCTGGCGTAGCCCTTGCCCACCCGCCAGAAATCCGTCAGCGGCCGGTGGGTCCACAGCAGACGGCGGTAACTCATCTCGTCCAGCGAGGCGATGCGCACGCCGTCCCGGTCCGGCTTGATGTGCTTGGCCACAATGTCCATGGCCACCTTGCATAGATACAGATTGGTGCCGATGCCCGCCGTGGCGGTGATGCCGGTGGTGCGCAGCACGTCCCGGATGATCTCCATGGCAAAGTCGTGGGCCGTTTTGCCGCTGGTTTTCAAATAATCCGTCACGTCCATGAACACCTCGTCGATGGAGTAGACGTGGATATCCTCCGGCGCCACGTACTTGAGATAGATCTGGTAGATCTGGGTGCTGACCTCCATATAGCGCCCCATCTGGGGCGGTGCCACAATGTAGTCCAGCCGCAGCGACGGGTCCCGCAGATCGGGGTTGTGGACGGAGCCCTCCCGGAACGCGTGGCCGGGGGCACGGCGCAGCCGCTCTGCGTTGACCTCCTTCACCCGTTGCACCACCTCAAAGAGGCGTGCGCGGCCGGAGATGCCGTAGCTCTTCAGTGACGGCGACACGGCCAGGCAGATGGTCTTCTCCGTCCGGCTCTCATCCGCCACCACCAGATTGGTGGTCAAAGGGTCCAGCCCCCGCTCCCGGCACTCCACCGAGGCGTAAAAGGACTTGAGATCGATCGCCAGATATGTCTTTTCCATCTGTCTCACCGCCTTCCTCGGTTTATTGGCATGGCATCGACATGCTGAGAAGCAGATTTCACGTGAAGGGGGATTCCCATCCCCCTTCACAATCCCCCCATGCATGTGGAAACCTTTCTGCACACAGCGCTTGCCTGCAGTCTCATCTGCTTCCTATCCTATAACTTCTGTGCGCTCCTGTCAAGAAAAATCAAACAATTGTTTCATATAAGAGGCTGTGCAATCCTTCCACATTCTTTGCGATTATGCACCGCCAGTATTGCCGGTACAGATCCCAGACCGTTTCTCCTTCCTCCAAAATGGATCCTCCTCACAGAAGACCGTTGGCGGAGAGCCAGCGCTTAACGCTGCCTTCAGAATTGGCCGCGCTGCTGCCGGTAATGGGGAGCCCGGCCTTTACCGCTGCGCCGGGGCAGGTGCGCTGGATGTCGCGCTCGCTTGAGCCCATCCCGCTGCCCTCGTTGGTGCAGAGGGGCAGAATCGTCTTGCCGGTGAAATCGAAGGCCTCCAGGAAAGTGAACACCGCCATGGGCATCGTGCCCCAGTAGTTGGGGTATGCCAGGACGATGGTGTCGTACGCATCGATGGACTCCGGCATGGAGACCAGCTCGGGTCTGGCCTTGGCGCGAAGATCCCGCTTTGCCTCGTCGATGCAGGTCATGTAGACGGGGGAATAGGGGGTCTTCATCTCGATCTTAAAGGTGTCCGCGTCGATCAGCTCCTTCATGATGTTGCAGACGATCTCCGTGTTGCCCACCTTCACGTAGCACATGGCGCCGCCGAAATAGTTTTCATCCGCGCGGGAGAAGAATGCGATCAAAGTCTTAGTCATGGTATTGCCCTCCAGATCATTTTTGTTGTCCATATTATATCGCCATGCTATCACAAAATCCAATCAAAACAGCGCATAATTGATTAAAAATCTTTATGATGCGGAGAAAACAATGACATCAGACCGTCACTCAAGGCTTTTCTCGCTGTCCTGAAGAAGCGGTATCGTGATGCGGTGGCATTTCCGTTGTAAACGAACTGCGGATTCAACAGAGAATGGAAGGAACAGAAAACGGATCTTTCTTTTTTCGCAAAATAGCTTTTTCCTGTGCCGGAGTTGTGATATCATTTGCACAGAGAATAGCAGGGGAGGGATCTGTCGATGAAAAAAGCCGGTATCATCCTTATGATTTGCGTCGCGCTGATCGCGCTTGTGGTTGTCATCGCCCAAAACAGAGAGAAGCCTTTCGAGGACAACGCCCCTGCTTCTTTCTCCGACAAGGATCCGATTTACCCCAGCGAAGATCCGGCCCCCACCGGCGAGACACCGGATGAGAGCGGCTGGAGCGAGCCATCGGACGCGGAGGAGCCCGTGTATGAGACGCCGGATCCGGACGCCTTTTTATCGAGAAACTGGGAGGATCATATGCAGGTGCCTTCGGAGGAACAAATCGAGTCGGTAAGAGGGATCGCGCGGTCACCCTATATCGCCGTTTATCACCATTTCCCCGGTGTTGACAGGGCCCTGGAGTACTGCGTCGATCTCCATGCGGATCATCAGCCCAGGGGGACATATCTGTGCCCCTTCAACTGGTGGATGGATGTATCTGCCCTCAAGGCCAGGTATGCGTCCGTTTACAACGACTATACCGGGACCCCGGGTGGTTACTGCGGTTTTCAGACCCTCGACGATGGATCCCGCGTCTTCATCATGACCGTATGGAGCACATTCTGCGAAGACTATGACGGGAATGTGACAGTCTTTACCCCCAAGGTAATCTACCCGGAGGGACAGGGGAGAGGGAATACGAATCTCAATGAAGGCAGTTTTACCCATTGCATTGTCCCCTTCGACTGGCATGCGGGAAGAGACTACCGCGTGCTTGTCCAGCAAAGCCAATCGGAGACGACCGAGAACGTGGTCTTGACGGCATATGTCTGTGATCTGTTGAAAAACGAGTGGAACCTGCTTGTGTCTATCGATACGGGAGTTGCCGACGTGTACATGAACAGCGTGGGCGGCTTTTTGGAAAACTTTCTGACGGAATACGCCGGAGAGGTCCGAACAATGGAGCTTTTTAACCTGCGGGCCAGGTCCGCGGATACGTACCAGTGGGTCAGTGCGGATTCCGCAAGGTTTCTGCTCAACGGCTCCATAAGTGATCTTGGCTATATAGGCAGCGCCGCCTTCGGCACGGACGGCAGCTCCATCTGGGCGATCACCTCCGGGGTGAGCGGCCTTTGCCAAACGCCGTCCGACGCGGAGACGTATCCTCTGGCACCGGGAGACAGCGAAGAGCCCTATTGAGGAGGTTTGCGCTGCGTTTTCCCGCGCATCCGTCGCCCCGGTGCCGGAGACGTTCATCATAACCCGCCACACGCTTCTGCCGAATCATTGCGGCAAAACCGACCGGGCGCGGTCGTCGGTCGGCGCAGGGACCGGGAAAACATTTCAAACAAAACGAAACCGCCTCTGCGCGTTCAACGTGCAAAGGTGGTTTCTTATCTGTGAAAGACGTGCAATAAGGCGCGAAACTATGGAAAGAAAAGCAAAAAGGTACGCCGATCCGTTCACATATACCTTCTTTTTTCAGTTCCGACCGTTGTCTGCTCCGATATGCTTTTAGCGCAGGAGAGCGGATCGATTCGCACCGATGCAAACGTACATCAAATATGCATGGACATTTGCACCATCGTTAAAGGTTGTGTGTTTGAGTGGTGTCTTACCGATGGTCAAATGAATCTGTCGGAAGCACTTCGACGAATCATTCGGGGATATATGCTGCAATACTTAACCTAAATCAAAACCACCGGTTTAACCGGTGGTTTTGATTTGGATGTGTTTTTTTCACCGCCTCATCGCCCGACTCGGCGCAGGAGATATCGCTCATGCGCCGAATATCAGAAGCTGTGTTCCGTCAGCCATGCAACGGCTTTCTCCACGTTATCTGTGATATCCGTCCCGTCCGGCGCAATGACGGTCTGCTTCTCCAGCCCGTTGTGGAAATCCACATGCTCGGCTTCCGCAATGGCGTTTTTCAGATAGTTATTATCATCGGAGAAGCCGGGGTCCGGCTGAATCTGGCAGATGCTGTAGGCCTGCAGGA
>CAMVMU010000017.1 GCA_947168655.1 uncultured Oscillospiraceae bacterium | reverse complement strand
CCAAGGACCAGTACTATCTGGCCATCCCCGCCGAGGACAAGCTGGAGGACGTGACCCCCACCGAGCCGGTGGAGGAGGACGCCGACTACACCGCCGTGGACGAGGCGCTGGCCAAGATCCCCGTGGATCTCTCCCCCTACACCGAGGACAGCGTCCAGGCGCTGATGGACGCCAAAAACGCCGTGGTCCGGGGCCTGAAGAAGTCCGAGCAGGACAAGGTGGACGCCATGGCCAAGGCCATTGAGGACGCCATCGCCGCCCTGGTCCTCAAGCCGGTGGACGGCCGTGTGGATCTGGAGGTCATCAACACCACCGGCATGTTCAAGGGCCTGTTCGCCTACGTGCTGACGGAGAACGGCAAGAGCACCCTGGTGGTGGCTCTCACCGGCAGCACCTATCACAATCTCTACAAGGGCACCTACGCCCAGGCTGTGGACAACGGCGACAACCGGAACAACTGGATCGCCGGCTATCAAAACGAGGCGGGCAAGTGGCTCTTTGACATCCCCCTGACCGACGGCGAGACCTATATCCCCGTGGTCTCCATCTCCAGCACCTATCTCGCCAAGTATGAAAAGGGCGAGAATCCCCTGGAGCGCGCTTTCTATCCTCGCCAGATGGTACTGGATCCGGACGCCAAAACCCTGACCATCGGCGACTATGACGAGACCGTCACCGCCGCCGTCAAGAGCGAGGTGGAGTCCTTCCGTGTGGCCGATACCGCCGAGATGCGCGTGGTGGGCGGCCCCAACTCCAACAACTTCCGTGTGGCGCCTGTGCTGCAGATGCTGGATGACACCTTCGATCAGGTGACCTATCCCACTGTGGCCGACGGCAAGCTGACCACCGCCACCGTTGCGCTGAGCGCGGACAAGACCTTTGCCATTGACATGCTCAACGCCCCCAATCTGTTCGCCTTCCGGGACAAGGAGCCTGTGGCGCTGCAGCTGCGCGTCAAGGCCACCGGCGAGACGGTGACGGTGCAGATGACCATCGACATGCTGGAGCGCACCATCACCATCACCGGTGAGGGACCTGCTCCCGCGTCCCACACCTATGAGTTCACGGCGGGCGGCGACGGCACCTGGACCAAGGGCTCCAAGGATCCCATGCTGCTGACCGTGAAGGCCACCTCCGACGACGAGGGCACCTTCAGCCGCTTCGTGGGCGTGGAGGTGGACGGCAAGGAGCTGGACAAGGCCAACTATGAGGCCACCGCCGGCAGCGTCAACATCTCCCTGAAGCCCGCCTATCTGGAGACCCTGTCCGCCGGCAAGCACACCGTCACGGTGAAGATGACCGACGGCTCCGTCAGCACCACGCTGACCATCGCCAAGGCAGGCCCCGCTCCCGACACCGGCGACGCCAACGTGGCGCTGTGGACGGCCCTGATGGGCGTGTCCGCCGCCGCTCTGGCGGTTGTGATCTCCGAGAAGAAGAGACGCGCCGTTCGCTGAGAAACGGGTAAACAGATATGATAACGAAAACCAGGCAGACACATTTGTGCCTGCCTGGTTTTATTACTTTACAGAAATAAAACTTCTTTCAATGCCTTATACTATTAGCACAGCTTATTATTCCTATGCGAAATCGGAATTGGGAAACCGGCGGCAAATCAGGTATAATTGACCTGTTGAATTGCCCCGTCTGCGGATGGGGCGGGAACGGACGATGTAAGGAGAGTAGAGATGAAAAAAGTTGCGGTCATTATGGGCAGCGACAGCGACCTGCCCGTGGTCAAAAAGGCCCTGGACACGCTGGAGGAGTACGGCGTGCCCATGGAGGCCCACGTGTTGTCCGCCCACCGCTGCCCGGCGGAGACGGCGGCGTTTGCCCGGGGCGCCCGGGAGAGCGGCATCGGCGTTATCATCGCCGCGGCGGGCAAGGCGGCCCATCTGGCGGGCGCCATCGCCGCCAACACCACCCTGCCGGTGATTGGCATCCCCATCAAGTCATCTTTGGACGGCATGGACGCCCTTCTCGCCACCGTCCAGATGCCCAGCGGCATCCCCGTTGCCACGGTGGCCATCGACGGCGCCGCCAACGCCGCGCTGCTGGCCATCCAGATCCTGGCCCTCAGCGAGCCGGAGCTGGCGGACCGGCTGGAAGAGAGCCGCGCCGAGGGCCTGCGGAAGGTGCTGGAGAAGAACGCCGCCATCGAGGCCGCTTATAACAAGTAAACCATTTTTATACATAGAAAAGGAGAACTCACCATGGAAATGAAGCTCGTGTACACCGGCAAGACCAAGAATGTCTACGCTCTGCCCAACGGCAACTATCTGCTCAAGTTCAAGGACGACTGCACCGGCAAGGACGGCGTGTTTGACCCCGGCGAGAACAGCGTGGGCCTGACCATCGACGGCGTGGGCGACGTGAACCTGCGCATGTCCATCTATTTCTTCGAGAAGATCAACGCCGCCGGCATCCGCACCCACTTTGTCTCTGCCGACCTGCAGAACACCACCATGGAAGTCCTGCCCGCCAAGGTGTTCGGCCACGGGCTGGAGGTCATCTGCCGCCACAAGGCCGTGGGCAGCTTCCTGCGCCGCTACGGCGAGTACATCGAGGAGGGCGCCGACCTGCCCGCCTACGTGGAGACCACCTTTAAGAACGACGCCCTGGGCGATCCCCTGGTCACCAAGGACGGTCTGGTGGTGCTGGGCGTCATGACCGAGCAGCAGTATGACGACATCAAGGACATGACCCAGAAGATCACCCAGATCGTGGCCGACGACCTGAAGGCCAAGGGCATGGTCCTCTACGACATCAAGTTCGAGTACGGGTACGATCCCGAGGGCAAGGTCATGCTCATCGACGAGATCGCCTCCGGCAACATGCGCGTCTACAAGGATGGCAAGTACATCGATCCCATGACGCTGTCCAAGCTGTTCTTCGCGTAATGGGCGGCTTCTTTGGCGCGGTCTCCCACCGCGACGTGACGCTGGACCTGTTCTTCGGCACCGACTACCACAGCCATCTGGGCACCCGCAACGCCGGCATGGTGGTCTGGAACGCGGAAAACGGCTACCAGCGGCAGATCCACTCCATCTCCAACACCCCCTTCCGCACCAAGTTTGAAAACGACCTGGGCAAGTTCAGCGGCAGCACCAGCGGCATCGGCTGCATCAGCGACGCCGATCCCCAGCCCCTGCTGGTGCGCTCCCACCTGGGCGTCTACGCCATCACCGCCATCGGCCTCATCACCAACGCCGAGGCGCTGGTGGAGGAGTTCTTTGCCGGTCACGGGCACCAGTTCATGGCCATGAGCTCCGGCCGGGTCAACGCCACGGAGCTGGTAGCGGCCCTCATCAACGAGGGGGAGAACATCGTGGACGGCATCCGCCACGCCCAGTCCGTCATCGACGGGTCCATGACCATCCTGCTGCTGACGCCCGACGGCGAGATCATCGCCGCCCGTGACAGCGCCGGGCGATTGCCGGTGCTCATCGGCAGGGACAAGGACGGCCGCTGCATCTCCTTTGAGTCCTTCGCCTACCACAAGCTGGGCTACGAGAACGAGTACGAGCTGGGCCCCGGCGAGATCGTCCACGTCACCGCCGACGGCTACGAGACCCTGTCTCCCGCCGGCGATCAGATGAAGATCTGCGCCTTCCTGTGGGCCTACTACGGCTATCCCAACTCCAACTATGAAGGCGTGAACGTGGAGGTCATGCGCTACCGCAACGGCCAGATCATGGCCCGTGACGAGATGGCCCGGGGCACCATGCCGGACATCGACATGGTGGCGGGCGTGCCGGACTCCGGCCTGCCCCACGCCATCGGCTACTCCAACCAGAGCCAGAAGCCCTTCGGCCGCCCCTTTGTGAAATACACCCCCACCTGGCCTCGGTCCTTCATGCCCGCCAATCAGGAGGTGCGCGATCAGGTGGCCAAGATGAAGCAGATCCCCGTGCCTGAGCTCATCGAGGGCAAGAAGCTGCTGTTCGTGGACGACTCCATCGTCCGGGGCACCCAGCTCCAGGGCACCGTCAGCTTCCTCTATGACTCCGGCGCGGCGGAGGTCCACATGCGCTCGGCCTGTCCGCCCATCATGTACGCCTGCAAGTATCTGGATTTCTCCCGGGGCAAGTCCGACATGGAGCTGCTGGCCCGGCGGGTGGTCCAGGAGCTGGAGGGCGACGAGGGCCGGAACCATCTGGACGAGTACGCCGACGCCGCCACGGAGCGGGGTGGCTGCCTGCTGAAGGCCATCTGCCAAAAGTTCGGCTTCGACTCTCTGGGCTATCAGTCCCTGGACGGCCTCCTGGAGGCCATCGGCATCGACCGGGAGAAGGTCTGCACCTACTGCTGGACGGGAAAGGAATAAGAATATGGAAAAGTCATTCTCCGCGTCCTACGCCGCCGCCGGCGTGGACATCACCGCCGGCTACGAGGCGGTCAAGCTCATGGGTGAGCACGTCAAGCGCACCCACATCCCCGGCGTCATCGGCGGCGTGGGCGGCTTCGGCGGCCTGTTCGCCCCGGATATCACCGGTATGACCGAGCCGGTGCTGGTCTCCGGCACCGACGGCGTGGGCACCAAGCTGAAGATCGCCTTCCTGCTGAACAAGCACGACACCATCGGCATCGACTGCGTTGCCATGTGCGTCAACGACATCATCTGCTGCGGCGCAAAGCCCCTGTTTTTCCTGGACTACATCGCCTGCGGCAAAAACGTGCCGGCGCGCATCGCCGAGATCGTCTCCGGCGTGGCGGAGGGCTGTGTCCAGTCCGGCTGCGCCCTCATCGGCGGCGAGACCGCCGAGCACCCCGGCATGATGCCGGAGGAGGAGTACGACCTGGCGGGCTTCGCCGTGGGCGTGGTGGACAAGGCGAAGATCCTGGATAACGCCACCGTCACCGAGGGCGACGTGATGCTGGCCCTGCCCTCCAGCGGCGTCCACTCCAACGGCTTCTCTCTGGTGCGCAAGGTCTTCGACGTGGATCACGCCGACCTCACCGCCCCCTGCGAGGCCCTGGGCGGCGCCTCCGTCGGCGAGACCCTGCTGACCCCCACCAAGCTGTACGTCAAGCCCATGCTGGCGCTGATGGAGAAGGTCACGGTGAAGGCCGTGTCCCACATCACCGGCGGCGGCTTCTATGAGAACATCCCCCGCAGCATCCCCAAGGGCTATTCCGCCCGGATCCGCCGCGCCGACGTCCGGGTCCTGCCCATCTTCGACCTCATCGCCCGGAAGGGCAATATCCCCGAGCGGGATATGTTCAACACCTTCAACATGGGCGTGGGCATGACGGTGGTGGTGGCAAAAGCGGACGCCTGCCATGCCGTGGCCATCCTGCGGCAAAACGGCGTGGAGGCCTATAAGCTGGGCGAGATCGTCCGGGGCGACGAGGGCGTGATCCTATGGTAAAGACCCGAATTGCCGTCTTCGTCTCCGGCGGCGGCACCAACCTCCAGGCGCTGATGGACGCGCAGGGCAGGGGAGAGATCCCCTCCGGCGAAATCGTGCTGGTGCTGTCCAACAGCGCCAAAGCCTACGCGCTGGAGCGGGCGAAGAACAACGGCATTCCCACGGCGGTCTGTTCCCGGAAGCTTTTGGGCTCCCAGGAGGCTTTTGAGGCCGCCATCGGAGCGGAGCTGGAGCGCCACCGGGTGGACATGATCGTGCTGGCGGGCTTTCTGAGCATCCTCAGCGCCGAGTTCACCGCCAAGTGGCCCCGGCGCATCATCAACGTGCATCCGTCCCTGATCCCGTCCTTCTGCGGCAAGGGCTTCTACGGACTCCGGGTCCACGAGGCCGCCCTCAGCTACGGCGTGAAGGTGACGGGCGCCACGGTACACTACGTCAACGAGATCCCTGACGGCGGGCAGATCATCGCCCAAAAGGCGGTGGACGTCCTGCCCGGCGACACGCCCGAGGTTTTGCAGCGCCGGGTCATGGAGCAGGCCGAATGGATCCTGCTGCCCCGGGCCGCCGAGCTGGTGGCCCGCCGGATCGCGGAAGAAGGAGAGAATATATGAACATCTACGAAGTCAAATCCATGGGTGAGCGCATCGCCGGCAACCCCTACGTGGGCCGGGGCATCGTCATCGGCCGCAGCCAGAGCGGCACCAAGGCGGTGTTCGCCTATTTCATCATGGGCCGCAGCGCCAACAGCCGCAACCGCGTCTTCGTCCCCACGGCGGACGGCATCCGCACCGAGGCCTTTGACCCCTCTGCCATGGCCGATCCGTCCCTGATCATCTATGCCCCGGTGCGCCGCTGCGGCCGCAGCATCGTGGTCACCAACGGCGACCAGACCGACACCATCTGCGAGGAGCTTGCCCGGGGCGGCGACATGGAGTCCGCCCTGGAGAGCCGCACCTTTGAGCCGGACGGCCCCAACTTCACCCCCCGCATCAGCGGCCAGCTGATCCTGGGCGGCACCTTCCGCTACAAGCTGAGCATCCTCAAGAGCATGGACGCCGAGGGCACCGCCTGCACCCGCCAGTACTTCCGCTACACGGCCCTGCCCGGCATGGGCCACTTCATCCACACCTACGTCACCGACGGCAGCCCCATCCCCAGCTTCCAGGGCGAGCCGGAGCGTGTGTCCATCCCCGACGATATCGACGCCTTTACGGCGGATATCTGGGACAATCTGGACGGGGACAACAGGATCTCGCTGTACGTCAGCTATACCGATCTGGTGAGCGGCACCCAGACCACCCGCCTCATCAACAAGAATCAGTGAGGGAGAGAACATGAAGAATCTGGAACTGAAATACGGCTGCAACCCCAACCAGAAGCCCGCCTCCATCTCTGTCAATGACGGGCGTGACCTGCCCGTGGAGGTGCTGAACGGCCGCCCCGGCTACATCAACTTTATGGACGCCCTCAACTCCTGGCAGCTGGTGAAGGAGCTGAAGGAGGCCACGGGCCTGCCCGCCGCCGCGTCCTTCAAGCACGTGTCCCCGGCGGGCGCCGCCGTGGGCCTGCCCCTTTCCGACGTGGACCGTCAGATCTACTTCGTGGATCCCGACGCTGTTCTCAGCCCCATCGCCTGCGCCTACATTCGCGCCCGTGGCGCCGACCGCCTCTGCTCCTACGGCGACTGGGCGGCCCTCAGCGACGTGTGCGACGCCGCCACGGCGGAGTACATCCGCCCCGAGGTATCCGACGGCATCATCGCCCCCGGCTACACCGACGAGGCGCTGGCAATCCTGCGCACCAAGAAAAAGGGCAACTACAACGTGGTGAAGATCGACCCGGACTACGTCCCCGCCCCGGTGGAGCACAAGGACGTGTTCGGCATCACCTTTGAGCAGGGCCGCAACAACTTCCGCATCGACGAGGCGCTGCTTTCCAACATCGTCACCGAGAACCGCGACCTGCCCGATCAGGCGAAGACCGACATGATCGTGGCCCTCATCACCCTGAAATACACCCAGTCCAACTCCGTGTGCTACGTGAAGAACGGACAGGCCATCGGCGTGGGCGCCGGACAGCAGAGCCGCATCCACTGCACCCGTCTGGCCGGCTCCAAGGCGGACAACTGGTATCTGCGCCAGAACCCCAAGGTGCTGGCCCTGCCGTTCCTGCCCACCGTCCGCCGCCCGGACCGGGACAACGCCATCGACGTCTACCTCTCCGACGAGTACGAGGACGTGCTGCGGGACGGCGCGTGGCAGCTGGTGTTTTCCCGGCGCCCCGAGCCTCTGACGGCGGAGGAGAAAAAGGCGTGGATCGCCACCCAGACCGGCGTCACCGTGGGCAGCGACGCATTCTTCCCCTTCGGCGACAACGTGGAGCGCGCCCGCAAGTCCGGCGCGCAGTACATCGTGGAGCCCGGCGGCAGCATCCGTGACGACAACGTCATTGAAACGGCCAACAAGTACGGCATCGTCATGTCCTTCACCGGCATGCGGCTATTCCACCATTGACGGACGGGGAGAGCGATATGAAACTGATGGTTATCGGCGGCGGCGGGCGTGAGCACGCCATCGTCAAAAAACTGAAGGAAAACCCGGCGGTAGATGAGATCTGCGCCCTGCCCGGCAACGGCGGCATCGCCGCCGACGCCCGGTGCGTGGATATTTCCGCCACGGATATCGAGGGCATGGTGTCCTTCGCCCTGTCCGAGCAGATCGACTTCGCCGTGGTCACGCCGGACGATCCTCTGGCGCTGGGGGCGGTGGACGCCCTGGAGGCGGCGGGGATCCCCTGCTTCGGCCCGGAGCAGAAGGCCGCCGTTATCGAGAGCAGCAAGGTCTTTGCCAAGGATCTCATGCGCCGCCACAACATCCCCACCGCCCGCTACGAGGTGTTTACCGACCGCGCCGCCGCGCTTGCCTATCTGGAGGGCTGCGATCTGCCCGTGGTCATCAAGGCGGACGGCCTTGCCCTGGGCAAGGGCGTCATCATCGCCCAGACCCGGGAGGAGGCCGCTGCCGCCATCGACATCATGATGGTGGACAGGAAGTTCGGCCACAGCGGCGAGCGTGTGGTCATCGAGGAGTTCCTCACCGGCCCGGAGGTGTCCGTCCTGTCCTTTACCGACGGCGAGACCCTGGTTCCCATGGTGTCCTCCATGGACCACAAGCGCGCCCACGACGGCGACACCGGCCCCAACACCGGCGGCATGGGCACCGTGGCCCCCAACCCCTATTACACCCCTGAGATGGCGCGGCGGTGCATGGAGGAGATCTTCCTGCCCACCATCCGCGCCATGGCGGAGGAGGGGAGACCCTTCAAGGGCTGCCTGTACTTCGGCTTGATGCTGACGCCCAAAGGCCCCAAGGTCATCGAATACAACTGCCGCTTCGGCGATCCCGAGACCCAGGTGGTGCTGCCCCTGCTGGAGAGCGATCTGCTCACCGTCATGATGGCCTGCCGCAACGGAACGCTGGCCGAGACCGAGGTGCGCTTCTCCGCCGGCGCCGCCTGCTGCGTGGTCATGGCCTCCGACGGCTACCCCGGCAGCTACGAAAAGGGCCATGAGATCACCGTGGACGGTGATTTCGACGCACAGCTCTATATCGCCGGCGCCAAAGAGAAGGACGGCAGGCTGGTCACCTCCGGCGGACGGGTGCTGGGCGTGGTCGCCACCGCCCCGGCGCTGAAAACCGCCGTGGCACGGGCCTACGAACAGGTGGAAAAGGTGCATTTTGCCAACGCCTTTTACCGCCGCGACATCGGACAGCGCGCGCTGGACGCGGAGAAGGGATAAGGAATGGTATACAGAATTTACGTTGAAAAGAAAAAGCCTCTGGCCCACGCCGCCCGGGCGCTGCGGGACGACATCCGCGCCTTTCTGGGCATCCGTGAGCTGGAGGACCTGCGCCTGCTGAACCGCTATGACGTGGAGGGCGTCGACAAGTCCACCTTCGACCACGCGGTGAACACCGTGTTCAGCGAGCCCCAGGTGGACGACGTGTATACAGACCTCCCCGCCGGGGAGGGGGAAACCGTCTTCGCCGTGGAGTATCTGCCCGGCCAGTACGATCAGCGGTCCGACTCCGCCGCCCAGTGCATCCAGATCATCTCCCTGGGCGAGCGCCCCGCCGTCCGCACGGCCCGGGTCTATATCCTCCGGGGCGATCTGACGGCGGAGCAGGTGGCCGCCATCCGGAAGTACGTCATCAACCCGGTGGACAGCCGCCTGGCCGCCCTGGAGCTGCCGGAGACGCTGGCGGTGGACTACGGCATGCCGGACTCTGTGGAGATCCTCCACGGCTTCCGGGACATGGATGAGAAAGCTCTGGCGGACTTTATCGCACAGCGGGGCCTCGCCATGGATCTGGGCGACATCCTCTGCTGCCGTGACTATTTCCGCGCCGAGGGCCGCGACCCCAGCATCACCGAGATCAAGGTGGTGGACACCTACTGGTCCGACCACTGCCGCCACACCACCTTCCACACCGTCATCGATGATGTGAAATTCGAGGACGAGGAGCTGCGGCGCACCTACGAGGACTATCTCGCCGTCCGCCGTGAGCTGGGCCGCACCAAGCCCGTGACCCTCATGGACATGGGCACCATCGCCGCCAAGTACCTGAAGAAGAAGGGCCTCCTGGACAAGCTGGACGAGTCCGAGGAGATCAACGCCTGCACGGTGAAGATCAAAGTCAACGTGGAGGGGGAGGAACAGGACTGGCTGCTTCTCTTCAAGAACGAGACCCACAACCACCCCACGGAGATCGAGCCCTTCGGCGGCGCGGCCACCTGCATCGGCGGCGCCATCCGGGATCCGCTGTCCGGCCGCAGCTACGTCTATGCCGCCATGCGCGTCACCGGCGCGGCGGATCCCCTGGGCAGCGTGGAGGACACCATCCCCGGCAAGCTGCCCCAGCGCAAGATCGTCACCCAGGCGGCGGCGGGCTACTCCTCCTACGGCAACCAGATCGGTCTGGCCACGGGACAGGTGGACGAGCTCTATCACCCCGGCTATGCCGCCAAGCGCATGGAGATCGGCGCCGTTATCGCCGCCGCCCCGGCGGAGAACGTCCGCCGGGAGCGCCCGGAGCCAGGCGACGTGGTGATCCTGCTGGGCGGGCGCACCGGCCGTGACGGCATCGGCGGCGCCACCGGCTCCTCCAAGGCCCACACCACCCACTCGGTGGAGCAGTGCGGCTCCGAGGTGCAGAAGGGCAACGCCCCCGAGGAGCGGAAGCTCCAGCGTCTGTTCCGCAACGGCGAGGCCACGAAGCTGATCCGCCGCTGCAACGACTTCGGCGCCGGCGGCGTGTCCGTGGCCGTGGGCGAGCTGGCCGACGGCCTGGATATCGATCTGGATGTGGTGCCCCGGAAGTACGAGGGCCTGGACGGCACCGAGCTGGCCATCTCCGAGTCCCAGGAGCGCATGGCCGTGGTGGTGGAGGCCAAGGACGTGGCGCGCTTCTGCGCCATCGCCGACGCGGAGAATCTGGAGTCCACCGTCATCGCCACGGTGAAGGCGGAGCCCCGTCTCACCATGCGCTGGCACGGCAAACCCATTGTGGACATTGCCCGCGCCTTCCTGGATACCAACGGCGCGGAGAAGCATATTACCGTTGAGACTGTAAAGCCGCAATCCTTTACTCGCACTGTTCGCGCTGACTTTTCCGGCGGCATGCGCGCCCTGGCGGGCGATCTGAACGTCTGCTCCAAGCGGGGTCTTGCCGAGGAGTTCGACGCCACCATCGGCACCGGCACGGTGCTGATGCCCTTCGGCGGCAAATACCAGCTGACCCCCGCCCAGGCCATGGCCCACAAGATCTCCGTGGAGAAGCGGGACACCGATACCTGCTCTTTGATGGCCTGGGGCTACAACCCCTATATCGCCGAAAAGAGCCCCTACCACAGCGCCTATCTGGCGGTGGTGGAGTCCGTCTCCAAGCTCATCGCCTCCGGCGCGGACCGCCGGGACGTTTACCTCACCTTCCAGGAGTACTTTGAGAAGCTGGGCCGTGACAGCCGCCGCTGGGGCAAGCCCCTCGCCGCGCTGCTGGGCGCCTTCAAGGCCCAGAAGGGTCTGGACATGGCGGCCATCGGCGGCAAGGACTCCATGAGCGGCACCTTTGAGACCCCCACCGTGCCGCCCACGCTGGTCTCCTTCGCCGTCACCACCGCCGCTTTGGACGAGATCACCTCCAACCAGTTCAAGGCCCCCGGCCACCACGTGGTGCTGCTGACCCCGGACTGTGACGGCAGCGGCCTGCCCACGGCGGAGAGCCTGCTGAAGCTCTACGACACCGTCCACACCCTGCTGACCACCGGCAGAGCCGTGGCGGCCTGGACCCCCACCTACGGCGGCGTGGCCGAGGCGGTGATGAAGATGGGCTTCGGCAACGGCATCGGCTTCGCCTATGACGAGGGCGTGGCCGATGAGACGATCTTCGGCTACCGCTACGGCGCCTTCGTTCTGGAGCTGGCAGGGGAGTGGGACGGCAGCGGCGTCCTGCTGGGCCGTACCACAGCGGAGAAGAGCATCTCCCGGGGTGATTCCACCCTCTCTCTGGACGAGCTGCTGGCCGTCTACGAGGGCAAGCTGGAGAGCGTCTACCCCTGCAACATCCCCACCCCGGAGGCGGAAATCCCCAGCCTGGATTACACCGCCGAAACCCGTGCCCCCGCCGTCCTGCACTGCGATAAGCCCCGGGTGCTGATCCCCGTGTTCCCCGGCACCAACTGCGAGTACGACAGCGCCAAGGCCTTTGCCGCCGCCGGCGCCCAGCCGGAGACGGTGGTGATCCGCAACCTGACCTCCGCCGCCATCTCAGGCGCCACCGACTACTTTGCCCGCCGTGTCTCGGACGCCCAGATGATCTTCATCCCCGGCGGCTTCTCCGGCGGCGACGAGCCGGACGGCTCCGGCAAGTTCATCACCGCCTTCTTCCGCAACGCCGCGGTGAAGAAGGCCGTCACGGAGCTGCTGGAGCAGCGTGGCGGTCTCATGGCCGGCATCTGCAACGGCTTCCAGGCCCTCATCAAGCTGGGTCTGGTGCCCTACGGACGCATCATCGAGCCGGACGAGAACTGCCCCACCCTGACGGGCAACGTCATCGGCCGCCACCAGTCCCGCATCGTGCCGGTGCGTGTGGCCTCCGACAAGTCCCCCTGGCTGGCGCTGACGAAGGTGGGCGACGTGTACAACGTGCCCATCTCCCACGGCGAGGGCCGGTTCTACGCCACGGAGGAGCTGATCCGCGACCTGGCAAAGAACGGTCAGATCGCCACCCAGTACGTGGATCTGGCGGGCAACCCCACCATGGACGTCCACTTCAACCCCAACGGCTCCGTCTGCGCCGTGGAGGGCATCACCTCCCCGGACGGCCGCATCTTCGGCAAGATGGGCCACGCCGAGCGCATTGGCAGGGGGCTCTACAAGAACGTCCCCGGCGACTTCGACATGAAGATGTTCCGCGCCGCCGTGGAATACTTCCGGTAAAATAAAACCGCAAAAAAGGACACCGCCTCTCCGGCGGTGTCCTTTTTACAGGCAAATCCCTGCAATGGCAAAAAAAGTATTCCCATTTCCCATAAAAAATGATATAGTTACAAGGATAGAGGCCGCACAAGCGGCGTGAACCAATCAAAATACATCGAGAGGAGTTACACATATGGATTACGCAAAGGAGTCCCTGCGCCTGCACGAGGAGTGGAAGGGCAAGATCGAGGTCATCGCCACGGTGCCCGTCGCCAACAAGGAGGATCTGTCCCTGGCCTACACCCCCGGCGTGGCCCAGCCCTGCCTGGAGATCCAGAAGGACATCAACAAGAGCTATGACCTGACCCGCCGCCACAATCTCTGCGCCGTCATCACCGACGGCACCGCCGTGCTGGGCCTGGGCGACATCGGCCCCGAGGCCGGCATGCCCGTCATGGAGGGCAAGTGCGTGCTGTTCAAGGCTTTCGGCGGGGTGGACGCCTTCCCCCTCTGCGTCAAGACCAAGAACGTGGACGAGTTCGTGGAGACGGTGTACAACATCTCCGGCAGCTTCGGCGGCATCAATCTGGAGGACATCGCCGCTCCCCGCTGCTTTGAGATCGAGCGCAAGCTGAAGGAGAAGTGCGATATCCCCATCTTCCACGACGACCAGCACGGCACCGCCGTCATCACCCTGGCCGGTCTCACCAACGCCCTGAAGGTGGTGGGGAAGAAGAAGGAGGACGTGAAGATCGTCACCTCCGGCGCCGGCGCCGCCGCCATCTCCATCGTCCGCCTGCTGCTCTCCGCCGGCTTCCGCCACGTCACCATGTGCGACCGCAAGGGCGCCATTTACGCCGGCCGCGAGGGCCTCAACTGGATCAAGGAGGAGATGGCCCAGGTCACCAATCTGGAGCGCAAGGCCGGCACTCTGGCCGACGCTCTGGTGGGCGCGGACGTATTCATCGGCGTCAGTGCCCCCGGCACCGTCACCACCGAGATGGTCAGGACCATGGCCAAGGATCCCATCATCTTTGCCTGCGCCAACCCCACGCCGGAGATCTTCCCCGACGACGCCAAGGCAGGCGGCGCGGCCGTGGTCTCCACCGGACGCAGCGACTATCCCAACCAGATCAACAACGTGCTGGCCTTCCCCGGCATCTTCCGCGGCACCTTCGACGTTCGCGCCAGCGACATCAACGAGGAGATGAAGATGGCCGCCGCCCACGCCCTGGCGGACCTCATCTCCGATGAGGAGCTGTGCGCCGACTATATCATCCCCAAGGCATTTGATCCCCGTGTCGGTCCCGCCGTTGCCAAGGCTGTGGCCGAGGCCGCCCGCCGCACCGGCGTGGCCCGCATCTGAGCCATGGAGCTCATCCACCTGCGTCCGGCGGACTACGTGACCACACAGTGGTCCGGCGGCGCCACCACCCAGCTGACCATCGCACCGGAGGGCGCGGTCTATGCTGACCGCGCCTTCCTCTGGCGCATCAGTTCCGCCACCGTCACCGTAAAGGAATCGGACTTTACGCCCTTGCCGGACTATCACCGGCTGATCTCCGTGCTGCAGGGAGAGATGACCCTGACCCACAACGGGGGCGAACCGTTTACGCTCCACCCCTATGACGTTCACGCCTTTGAGGGCAGCGACGACACCCACTCATTGGGCATCTGCACCGACTTCAATCTGATGCTCCGCCGGGGACAGGCGGAGGGCGCCATGGAGACGCTGCATCTGGCGGCGGGGGAGAGCAGGACCCTCGATTTCCTGCCCGGCTTCCAGGAGTGGCTGTTCTACTGCGCGGAGGGCTGCTGCATTGCGGACTGTAAAGGTGAACAGCTTGCTATCCAAAAGGGCGAGTCTCTGCTCCTCCGCGATCCGGACGGCGATCCCCTTGCCCTGACAGCGCCGTCCTTCGCCCGCGTCATGCTCTGCCGAATGCGGCGGGTGTGAGTGTCACGTCTGCTGACAACATCAAAAAGACGGCCTGCCGATCCGGCAGGCCGTCTTTCTATGGAGGTTTTTATTTGATTTCCTCTCAGGCTTTCTCCGCTTCCGCCTGTTTTTTGGCGCGGTCATTGGTGTCAATGCTTGCGCCAAACACCACAAAGCGGTCGAAGAGATATTCGGTAACAAAGTTGATGATCATGTTGAGGGCGGTGACCAGATAATCGTTCCATCCGGCCTTCTCCACCAGATAGTTGCCCAAAATGGTGGACAGGGGGGTGAACACGCAGTAGTAGCCGAACACCTTGAGCATGGCCACGGGCACGTTGTTGGCGGATTGGAAGGTAAACTTGCGGTTGAACGTGAAGTTCCAGATCACCGACAGCACCAGCGCGATGAGATAGCGCGGCCAGTAGGACATGGAGGTGAACTCCGTGAGCAGGGTAAAGGTGACGATCTGAATGATGCCGGCGGAGATGGAGAAGCCTACGAATTTCAGCGTGCGGATCCATTCTTTCTTATCCATAAAGCGCTCCTTGTTTTGATTGTTTGTCCCATTGTAGCGCAAGTTTCCCGGAAATGCAACGGCTGATCGCGCCGCCGCCGGACAGGTTTAAGATTTTTCGCATTTTTGAAAAATAGGGGTTGACAATTTGTTTTGCGTCTGTTATATTAATCAAGCTGACAGCAGCGAACAAGTGCATATGGGGGTATAGCTCAGCTGGGAGAGCGCTTGAATGGCATTCAAGAGGTCAGCGGTTCGATCCCGCTTATCTCCACCAAAAAGAAACGACAGGCAAATGCCTGTCGTTTCTTTTTGGTGGAGACTGGTGCGGTAGGACTGGTCCGGTTTGAACGTGTGGGTTTTTCCTCTGCGTCAGCAGAGGCTTTTTTGGCAGAAAAAGGATGGGAAAACCCACACGGCATGGCGGCGCAGCCGCCATATCCCGCCATCCCCGCCTTGCAAAAAACAAAATCCCCCGGCAAAGAACACCCCCGCAGTCCATGTGCAATGTGGCTGCGGGGGTGTTGTATCGTGACAAATACGTTTTCGGACAGGGGAAAAGTCCCGGTTACGGCTTCAGATCCTGGGGCTTGAAGCCCTCGCCGAAGGCGGCGTCCACAGAGCTGACCATGATGAAGGATTTCTCATCCAGACCGTACACGATGCGCTTGACCTTATAGACCTGGGCGTTGGAGCAGGCGCACAGCAGGACGCTCTTGTCGTCGCCGGTGTAGGCGCCCTTGCCGTTGATGATGGTCACGCCCCGGGCCACCTCGTCGTTGATGCGGCGGGAGATCTCGCCGCCGTTGGTGGTGATGATGGTCAGCAGCTTGCGGGAGTCGTTGCCCAGCATGATCTTGTCGATGATGAGGCTGTAGGTGATGGTCATCAGCAGGCCGTACAGCGCCGCGTCCACGGTGCCGTAGACGATGCCGCCCAGCAGGATGACGACGCCGTCCACCGCCAGGGAGACCATGCCGATGGACAGGTGGGGGTTCTTCTTCTGGATCGCCAGGATTACGAAGTCGGAGCCGCCGGTGGAGGAATCGCGCATGTAGATGCAGGACAGGCCCGCCCCGGCCAGCACACCGCCGAAGATGGCCGCCAGCATGGGGGACCCCTGATAGGTCCACAGATGGGGCATCACATGGTCCACGATCACCGAGGAGATCAGGATCGTTTTGACGGAGCGGAAGAAGAACTCCAGACCCAGCGCCTTGAAGCAGAAGATCACGATGGGGATGTTGATCAGGATCATGGCAAGACCGATGGAGATGCCGCCGTGGAGGAAGGGGATCGTGCTGTTCTGGAAAAAGGGGAGCTTGCTGGTCAGGATGTTGATCAGGATGGACAGGCCCGAAACGCCGCCGGGCGCGAAGTTGGCGGTGTAGGCGAAGTTATAGATGCCGGCGCCGTACAGCACGCAGCCGATGATGTCGAACAGGACGTCGGTGACAAAGGTTTTGGGGTCGAACTTTATGTTTTTCAGGCGGTTTTTCATGGCGGTCTCTCTCTCTCTTTGTCTGACAAAATGATGGGGGAACGGGGTGAATTCGCTCCCTTGCTGCGGGAATGCGGATCACCACCAAGCAATATATAATACACTGCCGGACACGATCGCGTCAACCCCCATTCTGCATGAAAAATGATGATATTCGGGCTTTTCTCTTGTCACACAGGGTGAATGGCTATATAATATGATCAAAACCTTCAAAGAAGAGAGGAGGCGGGACCATGCCCTTTGAGATCCTTCGCAACGATATCACCAAAATGAAGGTGGACGCCATCGTCAACACCGCCAATCCCAGTCCGGTGATCGGCGCCGGAACGGACACCGCCGTCCACGCGGCGGCCGGACCGAAGCTGCTGGCGGCGCGGCAGAAGATCGGCGCCATCGCACCCGGCAGCTCTGCCGCCACCAAAGCCTATGATCTGCCCGCCAAATACGTGCTGCACACCGTCAGCCCCGCATGGCGGGACGGCGCCCACGGGGAGCTGGCTCTTCTGCGCCGGGCCTATGACGCCGCGCTGGAGCTGGCGGGGAAGCTGAAGTGCAGATCCGTGGCCTTCCCCCTGATGGCCGCCGGCAGCTACGGCTTTCCCAAGGACCAGGCGCTTTCCGTGGCGATCTCGGCCTTCACCGACTATCTGCTGACCCATGAGATGCAGATCTATCTGGTGATCTTCAACGGTGAGGCGTTCAAGCTGGCGGGTGCGCTCTTCGACGACCTGAAGAGCTACATCGACGACAGCTATGAGGCGGCGCATACCGCCGCGGGGACCAACAGCGACAGCGCCAGACGCCGCCGCGCGTTCTGGATGCAGAACCAGACCGCCCCGGAGAGCTTTACGTACGACGTCTCCGCCGCGCCGGCGGCACAGTCTGAGGCCGCCGCGTCCAGACCCTCTTACGCTGCCCCGGACAGCCTGAAGGACTATCTGGGCCAGCGGGAGAGCACCTTCACCGAGTATCTGCTGGACCTGCTGCAGGAGAAGGGGGAGAAGGACGCCACGGTCTACCACCGGGCACAGATGAGCCGCCAGCTCTTCAACAAGATCATCAACAAACGGGACTATCAGCCCACCAAGAATACCGCCATTCAGCTGGCCATCGGCCTGCGGCTGGACCTCAACCAGACCCAGAAGCTGCTGGGCAAGGCGGGCTTCGCCCTGACCCGCAGCAGCAAGTCCGATCTGGTGGTGCAGTATTTCATCCAGCGGGGGGAATACAGCATCGTCACCATCAACACCGCCCTCTACGACTGCGACCTGCCCCTGCTGACGAAGTAAGGCGACACCGCGCAATATCGACGGCGGCACTTTTCGGATCTTTTCCGCCGCAATTTTGCCTCAAAATCTTGAAATACACCCAGTATTCCTGCGATTTCTCGCCCCCATTGCGACGAAAAATCTCTCACAAATTGCTCTTGTCGAATTGCGCGGTATCGCCATAAAAATGTCAACGCGCGGTTGACCACGACCTCCTTCGGATCTGTTATGCTTGCATCAACAAATCGGAAGGAGGTCATTTTTATGAACAACAATCTCACTGAAATCGTATTTATCCTGGACCGCAGCGGCTCCATGGCGGGGCTGGAATCGGACACCATCGGCGGCTTCAACGCCATGCTGGAGAAACAGAAGAAGGAGCAGGGGGACGCGCTGCTGTCCGCCGTCCTCTTTGACAACGAGAGTGTGGTGCTGTACGACCGCGTGGACATCCGCAAGGTGGAGCCCATGACGGACCGGCAGTATCAGGTGCGGGGCTGCACCGCTCTGCTGGACGCCATCGGCGGCGCCGTGCATCACATCGCCAACGTCCACAAGTACGCCAGGGAGGAGGACCGCCCCGGCAAGACCGTGTTCGTCATCACCACCGACGGCATGGAGAACGCCAGCCGCCGCTATACCTACGCCCAGGTGCAGAAGATGGTGAAGCATGAGCAGGAGAAGTACGGCTGGGAGTTCCTGTTCCTGGGCGCCAACATGGACGCCATCTCCGCCGCCCGCAGCTTCGGCATCCGGGAGGACCGGGCCGTGCGCTACGAGTGCGACAGCGCCGGCACGGCGCTGAACTTCGCCGTGGTCAGCGAGACCATCGGCAGCTTCCGCAAGGGCGCTCCCATCCGGGCGGACTGGTCCAGCGAGATCGCGGAGGATTACGAGTCCAGAGGCTCCAACTGAACCCGAAGCAAAACAGAAGCCCCGCGGCGCAGCGCCGCGGGCTTCCTTTTGCCTGCGCCGGGATCACTTCCTTTTGCCTGCGCCGGGATCACACCCTTGCGGAATGGCGCCTTTGTGGTATAATAGAAATATTGAGTTCAAAACACTGTTACCGGGAGGAAATCGCCATGCCCTGCACCACTGTTCTCGTTGGCAAACTGGCCAGCAACGACGGCTCCACCATGATCGCCCGCACCGACGACGGCGCCTTCGACGTCAAGCACGTCATCGTAGTGGACCCCAAGACGGCTAAGAAGAAGTACAAAAGCGTCCTGTCCCACGTGGAGGTGGACCTGCCCGACAATCCCCTGCGCTTTACCGCCTGCCCCAACGTGGACCCCAAGGAGGGCATCTGGGGCACCACCGGCGTCAACGCCGCCAATGTGGGCATGACCGCCACGGAGACCATCACCTCCAACCCCCGTGTGCTGGCGGCGGACCCCATGGTGGAGCTCCGCAAGTCCACGAAGAGAGGGGAGAAGGAGATCCCCGGCGGCATCGGGGAGGAGGACATCCTCATGCTGGTGCTGCCCTATATCCGCTCGGCCCGTGAGGGCGTGCTGCGCCTGGCGTCTCTGCTGGAGCGGTACGGCACCTACGAGTCCAACGGCATCGCCTTCAACGATGAAAACGAGGTGTGGTGGATGGAGACCATCGGCGGCCACCACTGGATCGCCCGCCGCGTGCCGGACGACGGCTGCGTCATCGCCCCCAACCAGTTCGGCCTGGACAGCTTCGACCTGGAGGACGCCTTCGGAGCGCAGCGGGACCATCTCTGCTCGGCAGACCTGCGCTCGTTCATCGAGGACAACAGGCTGGACTGCAACCGGAACGGCGTGTTCAACCCCCGGAACATCTTCGGCTCCCACACCGATTCCGACCACATCTACAACACGCCCCGGGCCTGGTTCATGGGCCGGTATCTGACGCCCCGCACCCACCGCTGGGACGGCGAGAACGCCGAGTTTACGCCGGAGAGCGACGATATCCCCTGGTGCCTGGTGCCGGAGCGGAAGGTGGCGGTGGAGGACGTGAAGTATCTGCTGTCCGCCCACTATCAGGGCACGCCCTTCAACCCCTATTCCAGCCAGGACACCGGCAAGCGGGGCATGTACCGCTCCATCGGCATCAACCGCACCGGCGTCACCGCCCTGTGCCAGATCCGCGGCGACAGGCCGGAGCCCATCAAGGCGGTGGAATGGGTCTGCTTCGGCTCCACCACCTTCGGCGCCATGGTGCCCGTCTACCCCGACGTGGCGAAGCTGCCCAAATACCTCAGCGCCGTGACCACGGACGTCTCCACGGAGAACTTCTACTGGGCCAGCCGCATCATTGCCGCCCTGGCCGACCACAACTACGCCACCAGCATCCAGCAGATCGAGCGGTATCACAGCGCTGTGTTCACCCAGGGCCGCCGCCTCATCCGGGAATATGACGAGAAGATGATGAGATCCGGCGACTTCAGCCTGAAGGATAAGGCCAACGACGCCCTGTGCGCCATGGCCAGGGAGCAGGCCACCGCCACGCTGAACAAGGTGCTGCAGGACGCCAGCATCCACATGAAGAACGGTTATAACCGGGCAGACAACTGATTTCACAGGAGAGACTCTATGACGGATTACTTCCACCCATCCATGCAGCCGGACGAGATCCGCGCCATCAGCAGCATCGGGCTTGCCCATCTGGGCGACGCGGTGTATGAGCTGCTGGTGCGCACCTGGCTGTGCGAGCGCGGCAAGGCCACGGGCAAGGGCCTCCACCGGGCCACCATCGAGCTGGTCTGCGCCCCGGCCCAGGCCCGCTTCAGCGCCCGGATCCTGCCCCTGCTCACCGAGGCCGAGCACGACGTGTTCCGCCGGGGCCGCAACGCCAACGTCCACTCCATCCCCCAGCACGCCAGCCGGGCGGAGTATCAGCAGGCCACGGCGCTGGAGGCGCTTTTGGGCTGGCTTTGGCTGCGGGGCGACCACGCCCGGATCAATGAGCTGTTTGCCGTGATGATGGAGGAGGAAGACTGATGCCGCTGGACGCAATTTGCCTGCGCGCCGTGGTGGGGGAGCTGGCTCCCCGCATCGTGGGCGAGCGCATCGATAAGATCCAGCAGCCCGCCCGGGACCAGGTGGTGCTGCTGCTGCGCCACGGCCGCCGGGTGCTGCTGTGCGCCAATCCCAACCAGCCCCGCATCCATCTGACGGAGCGGCTGCGGGACAATCCCGCTCAGCCGCCCATGTTCTGCATGCTGCTGCGCAAGTATCTCCAGGGCGGCGCCATTGCCGCCGTGGAGCAGGTGCCGCTGGAGCGGGTGGTGATCCTCACCGTCCGCGCCGCCGACGAGCTGGGGGAGATGGGGGAGTACCGGCTCATTCTGGAGCTGATGGGCCGCCGCGCCAACCTCATCCTCTGCGCCGCCGACGGCCATATCATCGACTGCCTGCGCCGGGTGGATCTGGAGATGTCCGAGAGCCGCCAGGTGCTGCCGGGCCTCTTTTACCGCCTGCCGCCCACCCAGGAGAAGCTGTCGCCCCTGGACGTGGGGGAGGAGGAATTCGCCTCCGCCCTGGCACGCTGCCCGGCGGGAACACCGCTGGATAAATGGCTGGTGGACACCTTCACCGCCCTCTCGCCGCTGGTGGCCCGTGAGATCGTATTCCGGGCGGGGGACGACGCCTCCGCCCTGTGGCAGAGCTTCTCTGCGTGGCAGAATGATGTAAGGGAAGATCACTTCACACCGATTGTTATCAAAAGAGATAATAAGCCAATTGACTTTACCTATCTGCCCGTTGCCCAGTACGGCGGCTACGCCACCGGCGAACAGGCGGACAGCTTTGGCACGCTGCTGGACGACTTCTATGAGCAGCGGGAGCAGGCCGACCGTGTGCGCCAGCGGGGGCAGGATCTGGTGAAAACCGCCGCCAACGCCAGGGACCGTGTCCGCCGGAAGATCGCCCTGCAGGAGAAGGAATACCGGCAGACCCTGGACCGGGACCGGCTGCGGATCTTCGGCGAGCTGATCACCGCCAACCTCTACCGCATGGAGCGGGGACAGGGGCGGCTGGTCGCCCAGAACTACTACGAGGAAAGCTGCCCGGACGTGGAGATCCCCCTGGACGTGCGCCTGTCGCCACAGGAGAACGCCGCGAAGTATTTCAAGCAGTACGCCAAGGCCAAGACGGCGGAGCGGGTGCTGTCGGAGCAGCTGGAAAAGGGCAGGGAGGAGCTTGTCTATCTGGAGAGCGTCCTGCAGGAGCTGAGCCAGGCGGAGAGCGAACAGGATTTCGGCGACATCCGCGCCGAGCTGGAGAGGGGCGGCTACCTCCGGGGCGCCGGGCGCAAGCGCGCCGGGTTCCAGCGTCCCTCCAGGCCCCGGGAGTTCCGCTCGTCATCGGGCCTGCGGATCCTGGTGGGGCGCAGCAACAGCCAGAACGACGCCCTGACAAAAAACGCCCAGCGGTGGGATATCTGGCTCCACACCCAGAAGATCCACGGCTCCCACGTGATCCTCTGCACCGACGGAGCAGAGCCGGACGAGCGCAGCCTGTACGAGGCGGCGGTGCTGGCGGCGTACTACTCCCAGGGCAGGGAAAGCGGCAAGGTCAGCGTGGACTACACCCCGGCGCGTTACGTGAAAAAGCCGGCGCTCAGCCGCCCCGGCATGGCGGTTTACACCACCTACCAGACCATGACGGTCGCCCCGGACGAAGCGCTGGTGAAGAGCTTGCAGAGTAAGTAAAAAATGTCATTCCACAGAAAATGCCGCCCGTTGGGCGGCATTTTCTCAGCGTGTCAAAAAGCCTCGCAGAGTTCCGCCGCCGCTGCGGCGGAAGACGTGAAATCGTCATATCTGACGACATGTGCGTCAGATATGACACTTCTCAGGCCCCGCAGTGTGCGAGCGCCTCACGCAAGCGCGTGCGCGGAGTGGACTGCGAGCCTTTTTTAACAGCTCTCTTAGTCGTGGTGGTCGTAATCCCGGAACAGAAGCGTAATGCACCACAGTCCGGCGATGCCCACCAGTGAGTAGATGATGCGGCTGAGCGCGCTCATCTGGCCGCCGAACAGGAAGGCCACGCAGTCAAAGCCGAACAGGCCCACGCTGCCCCAGTTCAGCGCGCCGATGATCACCAGGATCAGCGCGATCCGATCGATAATTTTCATGATAATTCCCTCCAGTTTCGCATGTTATGCTGGCCATAGCATCCGCCGGATCGCCGCATTTTATACGCATCTTTCCGTTTTTCAGTAAAAATTATTTGCGCAGACGATTGAAAAGCCGGTCCATATTCTGTATAATGATAAACGGAATATGGCGGCCTGCGCCGCCCGGAAGGATTGAAGGAGGAAAACCATGAACGAGAAGTTTGACAAGCTGGGCTTTTATCCCGCCGACATCCTGCTGCCCAAGGGCCAGGACATGACCAAGTGGGCCGTGGTGGCCTGCGATCAGTTCACCTCGGAGCCCGAGTACTGGGCCGCCGTGGAGCAGCAGGTGGGCGATGCGCCCTCCACCCTGCGCCTGATCCTGCCGGAGGCCAATCTGAAGGCCCCCAACGTGGACGAGCTCATCGGCGATATCAACGCCGCTATGGACAAATATATGGCTGACGGCGTCTTTGAGACCCTGCCCGGCTCCCTGATCTACATCGAGCGCGAGCAGTCCGACGGCAAGATCCGCCACGGCCTCATCGGCATGGTGGATCTGGACGACTATGATTTCACCCCCGGCAGCGGCGCCCTGATCCGCGCCACCGAGGCCACCGTCACCGAGCGCATCCCGCCCCGTGCCCGCGTGCGCCGCAACGCCCCCATCGAGCTGCCCCACGTGATGCTGCTCATCGACGATCCCGACAAGACCGTCATCGAGCCCCTCACCGCCGCCGCCGACACCATGGACGTGGTGTACGACTTTGATCTCATGCAGAACGGCGGCCACATCAAGGGCTATAAGCTCTCCGACAAGCAGCTCTCCGCCGTGGCTGATGCCCTGCGGGGCCTGTGCTCCGACGAGGCCCAGATGGCCAAGTACAACCTCTCCGGCGCGGCTCCCCTGCTGTTCGCCGTGGGTGACGGCAACCACTCCCTGGCCACCGCCAAGGCCTGCTACGAGGAGCAGAAGAAGGGGCTCACCGAGGAAGAGTGGAAGAAGCTGCCCGCCCGCTACGCCCTGGTGGAGGTGGTCAACAACCACGACGACGCCCTGCAGTTCGAGCCCATCCACCGCGTCCTCTTCGGCGTGGACGTGGACGACTTCATGGCCGCCTTCAAGGCCGCCTATCCCGACGCTTACGAGGGCAAGGGCGAGGGCCACGTCATCGAGTTTGTCTGGCCCGGTCACGACACCTTCTTCACCGTGCCCCATCCCGCCAAGCAGCTGGCTGTTGCCACCCTGCAGACCTTCCTGGACGGCTATCTCAAGGGCAAGGACGTGGAGATCGACTACATCCACGGCGACGAGGTCACCCGGGAGCTGGGCGGCAAGGAGGGCAACATGGGCTTCCTGCTGCCTGCCATGGGCAAGGAGCAGCTGTTCAAGACCGTCATGGCCGACGGTGTGCTGCCCCGCAAGACCTTCTCCATGGGCCACGCCCAGGACAAGCGCTACTACATCGAGGCCCGCAAGATCCGGTAAACCGACATTTAGTTGTGATTTTTTCCGTGCAGCACAGCCTTCTTCCTTTTTCACGAAGTGGTTTCGAAATGCATGGGGGAGATTGTGAAGAGGGGATGGGAGTCCCCTCTTCACTTATAATCCTTGCATCATCTGAAACAAAGTCTTTGTTTCAGATGATGCGCTTCCTGTAACGACAGGAGGTCGTTACAGGAAGCCGCCGAGGTCTCCTCGGCGGCTTTCATCCCATTCCCGGCGAGGTGATTTCATGCTCCGTATCTGGATCGGCACATTTGTGATCCCGGCTCTGCTGCTGCTGTACGCGGCGCTGAGCGCCATCTTTCCCGGCAGGCTGGGCTATCCCCGCTCCCTGCCCCAACCATCGAAAAAGCTGGCCGACGGGATCTTTCTGCCCTGGCTGTGGAAGCTGGCGCTGGCGCTTGCCGCCCTCGGCTTCATGCTGATGCAGTCCACCCGCCTGGTGGAGGAGGGCACCCAGCGGGTGATCGCCCTGGCCGTCATGCTGGCGGAAGCGCTGCTGGCGGCGGCGCTGGTCATCCCCGTGGAGCGGGCGCTGTTGAATCAGCCGGATGAGGCGTCGAAGGAGGACGCCGTCACCGAGCTGGCCGCCGCCAAGGTGAATCTCCTGCTTCGTGTAGGATGCAAGAGGGAGGACGGCTACCACGAACTGGTGAGCGTCATGCAGACCGTGGGGGTGTATGACACCCTGACCGTCACCGCCCATACCGGCGGCGATATACAAATGACCTGCGACGAGCCGGGCTTGGCAATAGACGAGACAAACCTTTGCTATAAGGCGGCTGTCAAGTTCTTCTCCTGTACAGGTATCGAGAACGACGGCGTGGCCATCCACCTGCAGAAGCGCCTGCCCATGCAGGCGGGACTGGGCGGCGGCAGCGCCGACGCGGCGGCTGTTCTGCGGGCTCTGCGGCGGCTGTACGCGCCGGATCTGCCGGACGCCGAGCTGGAGACCATGGCGGCGGCGCTGGGCAGCGACGTGCCATTCTGCGTCCGGGGCGGCACCGCGCTGGCGAAGGGAAGAGGGGAGGAGCTGACGGAGCTACCGCCTCTTCCGACCTGCTGGTTCGTGCTGGTGAAGCCGGACGCCGCCTTCTCCACGGGGAAAATGTACGGCCTCATCGACCGGCGCGGCTCATATGACGAGGGCGGCGCCGACGCCATGGCGGCAGCGCTGCAGGCGGGGGATCTGAAAGCGGTGTGCGCCGCCATGGACAACACCTTTGAGCGGGTCATTCCCCCGGACAGTGAGATCTTTGCCATCCGGCAGCGGCTGGCGGGACTGGGCGCCCTGGGCGCACGTATGTCCGGCAGCGGCAGCGCTGTATTCGGCGTTTTTGCCGACGAGGAGACCGCCCGCATGGCGGCCTCGGCCCTGCGGGGCACGTACCCGGCAACTTTCTGCGGGAAAAGTGAATAAAAAACGGAAACGCCGTCCATCATTCAGTTGATTCTGTGTGATGGACGGTGTTTTTATGCGTAACAATCAAAACAAGCTGTATCCCCTGGAGATCGCCCTGCTGCTGGCTCTGGCGGTGACCGCCCTGTGGGGCGCCTGGTCGCTGCAGCGGCAGGACCGGCTGGAGCGCAAGACGATCCGGCTCCACGTCGTCGCCAATTCCGACGAGGCAGCGGATCAGGCGCTGAAGCTGCAGGTGCGGGACCGGGTGCTGACGCTGGCCGAGGACATTCTCACCGAGGCCGACAACCGCCGGGATGCCATGGAGCGGCTGGAGGCCGCGCTGCCCGCCGTGGAGACGGCGGCAGAGGAGGAGATCGCCCGGCAGGGGTATGACTACGCCGTCACGGCCCGGCTGGAGCAGACGGAGTTCCCCCACAAGACCTACGGCGATTTTGCCCTGCCCGCCGGGGAGTACACGGCGCTGCGGGTGGTGATCGGCGAGGGGAGAGGGCAGAACTGGTGGTGCGTGGTGTTTCCGCCCCTGTGCACCACCGCCGCATCGGACCGCAGCGAGACGGCCATTGCGGCAGGCTGGGAGCAGGACGATCTGGACCTGGTGACCGAGGCGGATCAGGGCTACGTGCTGAAGTTCCGCTCCGTGGAGCTGTGGGAGGCCATTCGCCGCTGGCTGGGCAAATAACGGCAGGGAAACGAGCCGGACGGGAAACCGTCCGGCCCTGTGTTTTGTGGCTGCAACCGCCCTTTTCCTTGACACCCCTCCAATATATGGTGTAAAATAAAATGCCAAAGAATAGATACTTCACACCCGCATGGGGCGGGATTTCAGACGGAGCGGAGGTGCGTGGATTTGATTGTCGGTATTGCAGCCGGTTTTCTGTTCGGCCTGGCCGTGGCAGGGGTGAACACCGCCGTCATGGCGCGTGCTCTGCGCAGCAGGAGCGCCGGCGCGCTGACGGTTGCGGTGGCGCTGCGGACGGTGCTGGATCTTCTGGCGCTGGGGGCGGTCTATCTGACGCGCAGCGTGCTGCCGCTTCCCTTTGAGCCCACGCTCATCGCCACGGCGGTGGGACTGAGCGTGGGGATCTTCGGCCTGGCAATCCTGACCATGCGGCAAAGGAGCCGGACCGACAGCGCTGAAAAGGAGGGCGAATGAGCCATGGGTGAAGTTCATAACGCGCTCTTTTCCATCGGACCGCTGGAGGTGACGCGGCCGGTGGTGACCATGTGGGTCATCATCGCGGTGCTGGGGCTGGTATCCTTCCTGGCCACACGCCGGCTCAAGGACGTACCCGGCCCCCTGCAGAATGTGGCGGAGTTCGCCGTGGACAAGCTGCGGGGCCTGTTTGGCGACGACCTTCACCGGGAGGAGCTGAACCGGTACCTGCCGGTGCTGGGTACGTATTTTCTGTTCATTCTCTTCAGCAACTACTCCGGCCTGCTGCCCGGCGCGGGCAAGCTTTTCGACGTGCCCACGGCCAGCCTGTCGGTCACGGCGGGGCTGGGCGTCAGCAGCCTGCTGATCTGCCTGTACGCCGGCTTTCGCAAGAAGGGCGCCTGGGGCTTTGTCAAGTCGTTCCTGGCGCCGCTGCCCCTGTTCATCCTGATGCTGCCTTTGAACCTCATCGAGCAGATCGTCCGGCCTGTCTCCCTGGCCATGCGGCTTTACGGCAACATCTTCGGCGAGGAGACCGCCATGGAGCAGATGGGCCACGTTCTGCCGGTGGGCCTGCCGGTCATCATGCAGGTGCTGAGCCTGCTGTTCGGCGCCATTCAGGCCATCGTATTCACCAAGCTGCTGGCCGCCTATCTGGGGGAGGCCACGGAGGACCACGAGGAATAATCCAAACCCAAACAAAACATAGGAGGAACGAACCATGGAAACCAACGCCATCATCGCCATTGCCGCCGCGCTTTGCGTCACCGTCTGCGCCGCCTTTGCCTCTCTGGCTCAGAGCAAGTTCGCCAAAGCTGCCATGGAGGCCATCGGCCGCCAGCCTGAGGCCGCCAAGGAGATCCGGGGCGGTATGCTGCTGCCCATGGCGCTCATGGAGGCCCTGGCCATCTACGGCACCGTTGTGGCCTTCCTGCTGGTTGGCAAGATCTGATCAAATCTGAGGAGGAGCGCCGAAAAGGAGGCACCCGATTTGAGTATCAACGTTTCCGAGATGATCTGGACGATCATCTGCTTCTTTGCGCTTCTGCTGGTCCTCAAGGTGTTTCTCTTCGACCCGCTGACGCGCCACATGGATGAGCGGCAGCGCCGCATCGACGCCGGACGGGACGAGAAACGCCGGGCGGAGGCCGCTAAGAGCGAGGCCCGCAGGGCGGCGGAGGAGAGCTGGCATGCGCGGAATGACGAGGCCCGCGCCGCGCTGGAACAGGGCGCGGCACGGGCAGCCGGACGCCGCGCCGACGAGCTGGAGGAGACCCAACGCCGGAGCGAGCAGCTCATTTCCAACGCCCGCACCGACGCCGGCCGGGAGGAAGAGGAGTCCCGAACGGCCGTTGCCCGGGACGCCGACGAGTTGGCCCGCGCTCTGGCGGACCGTCTGCTCGGCGGCGGGGAGGAGAGGTGAGACGACCGTGACAGAAAAAGAGATCCTGTTTGCGCTCATCAACTTTCTCATTCTTGCCGTACTGATCATTGTTTTCGGCCGTAAGAAGATCGCCGCCATCCTGCGCGGCCACCGGGAGCAGGTGGTGCAGGACCTGAGGGAGGCGGAGCAGTCCCGCGCGGACGCCGCCGCCCTGGACGGGGAACTGGCTCAGATTCGCGCGGAGGAGGCGGAGCGGGAGGAGAAGCTTCTCTCCGACACCCGTTCCGCCGTGGAGGAGCAGGAGCGCCGGGAACTGAGCGAGGGCGGCGAGGAATGCCGCCGGGTGATGGACGAGGCCGAGGCCGACGCGGAGCTGCTGCGCCGGGAGATGCGCCGCCGCTTCTGCGGCGACGCGGTGGACCAGGTGGTCCGTGATACCCGGCGCGTCCTGTCAGAGAGCGGCTATGCACCGGCGCAGGCCGCGCTGCGCAGCCGCATCCTCGACCGGATCGGCCGGGAGATCACCCTCACAGCCAATGACAAGCTCCATCTGGAACGCCATCATCAGCTGGAGCTCACCGTCACCTGCGCCCAGCCTTTGACGGATTCGGAAAAGCACACCCTGTCCTCAGCGGTGTGCGGCAGGCTCGGCCTGACGGAGGAGGAGCTGGTGATCCGGGACCGGCCCGACGAGAGCGTTGCGGGCGGCGCACGGGTCACGGTGGGCGACACCGTATACGACGGGACCGTTTCCCACCGGCTGCTGCGCCTGTGCAGCCGGGACAGCGAGATCCACGACGCCGAAACGGCGGTGGACGCCCTGCGGCGGCGGCTTGCCGACACAGGTGATGAGCTGGACACGTATCAGTTCGGCCGCGTGACCCGTGTGTCGGACGGCATCTGCAAGGTCACCGGCCTTTCGGACGTCATGTCCGGCGAGCTGCTGGACTTTGCCGGCGGCGTGCGGGGCATGGTGATGGACCTGGAGATCAGCAGCGTGGGCGTTATGATGCTGGGCGACTATTCCCACGTGCAGGAGGGCGACGAGGTCCGCCGCACGGGCCGCATCATCCAGGTCCCCGTGGGCGAGGATATGATCGGCCGGGTGGTGGACGCCCTGGGCCATCCGCTGGACGGCCGCGGCCCCATCCGGGCTGACGGCTTCCGGCCGGTGGAGAGTCCCGCCCCCGGCATTCCGGACCGTCAGGCCGTCAGTGTGCCGCTGCAGACAGGCGTGAAGGTCATTGACGCGCTGATCCCCATCGGACGGGGCCAGCGTGAGCTGATCATCGGCGACAGGCAGACCGGAAAGACCGCCATCGCCCTGGACACCATTATCAACCAGCGGGGCAAAAACGTGGTGTGCATCTACGTGGCCATCGGGCAGAAGGAGTCCACTGTGGCCGACGTGGTGCGCAGGCTCCGGGACTGCGGCGCCATGGACTACACCCTTGTGGTCTCCGCCGCCGCGTCGGACAGCGCCCCCATGCTGTATCTGGCACCCTATGCCGGCACCGCCATGGGTGAGCACTTCATGTATCAGGGCAGGGACGTGCTCATCGTCTTCGACGACCTGACCAAGCATGCCGCCGCCTTCCGGGAGATTTCGCTTCTGCTGCAGCGCCCGCCCGGACGGGAGGCCTATCCCGGCGACGTGTTCTATCTCCACTCCCGTCTGCTGG